>JAZSIJ010000091.1:0-18302 GCA_045533755.1 Eubacteriales bacterium
CGATAAATAAACGTCTGCCGTGTGAAAACGCGGCAGTAATTTTTGCAAAAACACCCCGAAACTTGACACGGGGCGGCACTAAAAGGAGTTTTTTATGTACGACGAGCTGACAGAGGTAGATATACGGAAAATGGAGGAGGAGATGGCCTACCGCAAGAACGTTCTCGCGGCGGAACTCGGAGCGGAATTAAAGAGAACGCGCGAGTTCGGCGACCTGTCCGAAAACGCCGAATATAAAGAGGCAAAGCGCCTTAAGCGAAAGAATGAATCGCGCGTCCGCTATCTCGAAAATATGATTCGCACGGCAAAGGTGATAGAGATAAAGAAAGCCGACGACGAGATAGGACTTTTTGACCGTGTTCTCATTTACAATGAGAAAATGAAGGTGGAAAAGGAAATACAGATAGTCACCACCCTTCGCCAAAACGCTCTGCTCGGCTTCGTCAGCAAGGAGTCGCCGCTCGGTCAGGCAATAATGGGGCACAAGGTAGGTGACAGAGTGCTCGTCAACGTCAGCCCGACTGTCAGCTATTACGTGGAAATCCGCAGGATAGAAAAGGGCGAGGATAACGAGGATTTGCCAATAAGTGGATTTTAACTCGAAGAGACAGACCCCCAAAAAGAGCAAAAGCGCGTCGAATAAGGCGCGTTTTTACTTTAATACGCCCGAGAGTATTGACAAAACCAGTAAAATATGCTAAAATATTTGCCGTATTTTTATAAGTTAGTTATTTAGGAGTGCTTTCGATGGCTGATATGGTAAACGAAATCAAAAGAAGACGCACCTTTGCGATAATATCCCACCCCGACGCAGGTAAGACCACGCTGACCGAGAAATTTCTTCTCTACGGCGGTGCGATACAGTCTGCAGGCTCGGTAAAGGGCAAGCAATCGGACAAGCACGCCGTTTCCGACTGGATGGACCTCGAAAAGCAGAGGGGAATTTCCATAACCTCGTCGGTTTTGCAGTTTGAATACAACGGCTATTGCATCAATATACTTGACACGCCTGGTCACCAGGACTTCTCGGAGGATACCTACCGTACGCTCATGGCGGCAGACTCGGCGGTAATGGTTATCGACGCGGCAAAGGGTATTGAGCCGCAGACGAGAAAGCTTTTCAAGGTTTGCGCTATGCGCGATATTCCCATTTTCACGTTTATAAACAAGCTCGACCGTGAGGCGCGCGACCCCTTTGACCTTCTTGACGAGCTTGAGCGCGAGTTCGGCATAGGAACCTATCCTATGAACTGGCCTATCGGCTGCGGGCAGAGCTTCAAGGGCGTTTACGACAGGGCAAAGAAATCTATACTCTTCTTCGACGACTCGCACAGAGGACGCGACAGAATACACGGCGTAAATTGCGACATCACCGAAACCGACAAGCTTGACGAGCTCATAGGAGAGCGTCAGCGCTCCGAGCTTTGCGAGCAGGTGGAGCTTCTTGACGGCGCGTCATTTGACTTCGACCTTGAGGCAGTAAGACACGGCAAGCTCTCGCCCGTCTTCTTTGGCTCGGCTCTTAATAATTTCGGCATTGAGCCCTTCCTCGAGCACTTTCTTGAGATGACGACCTCTCCGCTTCCAAGAGTGGCGGAGGGTGCGACGGTTGACCCCTTCGACCCTAATTTCTCGGCGTTCGTCTTTAAAATTCAGGCGAATATGAACAAGGCGCACCGCGACAGAATTGCCTTTATGCGTATATGCTCGGGCAAGTTCGAGCGCGGTAAGGATTACTATCACGTTCAGAGCGACAAGGCGTTCAGACTTTCCCAACCGCAGCAGATGATGGCGGCGGAGCGTGAGGTTATAGACGAGGCGTACGCCGGCGATATTATCGGTGTTTTCGACCCCGGCATCTTCTCGATAGGCGACACGATATGCGAGAAGGGTAAAAAGCTGCGCTTTGCGGGCATTCCCACCTTTGCTCCCGAGCACTTTGCTATGGTCGAGCAGGTCGATTCAATGAAGCGCAAGCAATTTGCAAAGGGAATGAACCAGATTGCCCAAGAGGGCGCTATACAGATATTCTTCGAGCCAAACTCGGGACTTGAGCGCGTTATCGTCGGCGTTGTCGGCGTGCTTCAGTTCGAGGTGCTCGAATACAGGCTTAAAAACGAGTACGGCTGCGACCTTCGCAGAACGCCGATGGCGTATCAGCAGATACGCTGGATAAAGAACGAGGGGCTTGACCCCAAAACGCTGAAGCTCTCGCACGACACCAAATGGGTAAAGGACCACAGAGGAAACGACCTCTTAATCTTCACGAGCGAGTGGGCAATACGCTGGGTGCTCGAGGATAACCCCGAGCTCGAGCTCGTGGAATTCAGCAGAAACGACGACCAATAACTTAACACGGTAGGGGGGTAATCAGTATGAGAATGAGAAAAAAGAAGCACGGCAGAGAAAGACTTGCCGCTTGTTCGGATTTTATCGCAAAGCTGCCCGACCTGCCTATGTGCGACCCGTCGATGCTTTTCGGAAAGAGTGGCGCGCCCGTCTTTCTTGAGATAGGTGCAGGCAAGGGAGGCTTTGCCGCAAGGATGGCAAAGCGCCACAGCGACGTCTGCTATTTCGCCATGGAGCGAGTTTCGGATTGCGTTGTGCTTGCCGCGGAGGGCGCGAAAAATATGGAGGGCGGTGCGCCGGACAACCTTAAATTCATTGTGGATACCGCCGATAATCTGACCAAAATCTTTGCTCCGGGGAGCGTTGACGCGATATTCCTCAACTTCTCTGACCCCTGGTCGAAAAAGGGCTACGCTAAGCGCAGGCTTACCCACAGACGCTATCTTGCGGTCTATATGAATCTGCTTAAGTTGGGGGGCGTGTTGCGTTTTAAGACCGATAACGACGCTCTTTTCGACTTCTCGCTCGAGGAGCTTTCGGCGGTAGGACTTCCCACCGTCAAGCTGACGCGAGACCTTCATTCCTCGGAGTACGCTGAGGGAAATATTATGACCGAATACGAAACCGCCTTCTCGGCAGAGGGCGTTAAAATCAACATGCTGGAGGTTCTCAAGCCCGAGGGCTTCTCATTGCCCGTGCCCGACGACCTTAAGCCCGACAGAAAGGATTATCGCTTAACGGACGGAAAAGATGCAGGATAAGAACCTTATACCCGACGAGAAGATGCACGGCGGACATAGGGCGCGTATGCGCGCAAAGCTCATGAAGCACGGCCCTGACATCTTTGACACCTACGAGCTTCTTGAGATGCTCCTTTACTATTCGATTCCCTACAAGGACACAAACCCCATATCCAAGAGGCTTCTTATGGAGTTCGGCTCACTCGACGGCGTTCTTTTGGCGGAAGAGGCGAGGCTTCTCGAGGTTAACGGTATTGGAAAAAGCGCAGCAAGGCTTATAGCGGCGGTCGACTGTATCGGAGATGCGATTCTCATAGAAACGCCCGAAAAAGACAGCGTCTTCAACGATTACGCCGTTACGGGAGCCTATCTTGCGAGAGAGCTTGCCAATACGACCGATAAGAAAATACTTCTTCTGCTTCTCGACAACGGAATGAGAATGCTCGACCTTATCACTCTCTATGAAGACACCGAGTACGGCTCGGTTGCTGTGAAGCCAAAGGACTTCATAAACGCGGCGATTCTCGGCGGTGCGTCGGTTGTGGTAACGGCGCACAATCATCCTTACGGACCGCTTGCGGCATCGGGGGCTGACCTTGAAACCAATAAGCTTCTCGAGAGAGCCTTTAGGGCGGTGGGAATTACGCTGATAGAAAATTACGTCACCGTCGGAAAATCTTATGTTGGAACCGAATCCGTCTGGAACGGAGTTGTATATACCGATTCAGAGATTGACACCTTCAGAAAAAGCCGTGAGCTGTCGCTGTCAAGGTTGAAAAAGGAGGCAGACGAAAATGATAACGGCTAACGTGCTTTCAAGCCTTCTTTCCTCTGCGGGCTTTAAGGATGCCGAGAAGATGACATCCGAGCTTTTCCGACGCTTCCATACTCTTGACGGAATCCTTGCGGCAGATACCGCTCTTCTTACAGACTGCATCGGTGAGCGTGCGACGGCGCTCGTAAAGCTTACAGCCGCGCTCATTTCCCGTCGGGTTTACGACAGGTTTAAGTTTGGAGTAAGACATTTGCCCGAGGAGATAAAAGAACTTCTCATTGCGCTCTTCAGAGGTCGCTCGGTGGAAACGCTTTATCTTGTCTCCTTGGACGAGAACGGCTTGACGACCTCATGCGACCTTATGAGCGAGGGCACGGTCAATTCCACGAGCGTGCTTCCACGGCAGGTGCTTGAGCGCGCAGTTAAAAACCGCGCAAGAAGCGTTATTATTGCGCATAACCACCCCGGCGGTATAGAAACGCCCTCGGAGGAGGACGTAATTTTCACGTCGACTGTGAGGTCGGTGCTCGAATGTGCGGGAATAGAGCTCACGGCGCATTATGTCGTTGCAGGCTCGAAAATAGCGCAGATATAACCGAAGAGCCGACGAGCCGAGGCTCGCTTGGACTGTATATTAAGTCAACCGCCTCGTGCGGCGAAGGAGGCTTTATGCCGTTTTTGGGAACTATAGTAAATTTCATAATCGTTTTAATGGCGGGAACACTCGGTGCTCTTATCAAAAAGGGCATTCCCGAGAGGGTCAGTCAGGCGATAATGTATGCGATGGGAGCATGCGTTATAATGATTGGCGTTGACGGCTTTATGGAAGCGGCACCTCCCGTTGCCGAGGATTCCTTTCTTTCGGCAGGGCTCGTCAAGATCCTTATCGTGATACTCTCGATGGGCATAGGTACGCTCGTAGGTACGCTTATCGACATCGACAAATGGGTTGAAAGACTCGGGCTGTTTCTTGAGAAAAAGCTTGGAAAACTCAGCACGGGTGGGGGCTTCTCCAAGGGATTTGTCTCCTGTACGCTGCTTTTCTGCGTAGGTGCGATGGCGGTCAACGGAGCTATTGCCGACGCTATGGGCTCACCCGATATTCTGATTGCCAAGGCGGTCATAGACGCCTTCTCCTGCTTCATGATGGCGACGAGCTTCGGTATAGGCTGTGCCTTCTCGGCGTTCGCGCTTCTCTTGTATCAAGGGCTTATCGCGCTTGGAGGATACTTTTTGTTTTCTGCAATTCCCGCCGCAACCCTCTCCTACGTGTCCATAACCGGCTCTCTTGTAATAATGCTGATAGGCACTAATCTTCTCGGCGCTACCAAGGTAAAGACCGCGAATATGATACCCGCGATATTCCTTCCGTTTGCACTTGCGCCGCTATTCAATTTGATTCTGTGATTTTGTTCAAAAAGAGCCTCTCAAAGTCCCAAAAGACGACTTGGGGGGCTTTTTCTTTTCGCCTTTATCCCATTCCTGAAAAAATATTCCAAAAATATTTCAAAAACCCCTTGACAATTGAAAATATTGTGATATAATATAAAATTGCATTATAATTGCATTTTTCTTTGGGGGATTTCTGCCCTTTTTTCAGGGTGCTATTGTTAATATGGTACAAAAATTCCTCTCATTTTTTGTGGATTTTGCTTTTTTCGACATTTTGAGAAGAGAAAACTCGGCAAAAAATAGGAAATGCGATGTGAGCTTGTAAAATTTCGAAGAATGGAGTGATTCTATTATGATGCTTAAACCCCGAAAGCTTGGCACGAACGTCAGACATAGCTTCTCTAAAATAGAAGCTGCGACTGAAATGCCCAATCTTATTGAGGTTCAGAAGGACTCGTACGAGTGGTTCCTCCGTGAGGGACTTGACGAGGTTCTTCGCGACGTGTCGCCGATAGTCGACTACACGGGCAATCTTTCCATTGAATTCACCGACTATACCCTTGACCCTACGCCAAGGTATTCGGTAGAGGAGTGCAAGGACAGATCTGTCACCTACGACGCTCATATGAAGGTGGGCGTGCGTCTTGTCAACAAGCAGACAGGTGAGCTTAAGACGGCTCAGATATTCCTTGGCGACTTCCCGCTTATGACCGATAACGGTACATTCGTTATCAACGGTGCGGAGAGAGTCATAGTATCGCAGCTTGTCCGCTCGCCCGGCATGTATTACGGAGACGAGGTTGACAAGCAGGGTAAGCATAACTTCACTGCAACCGTCATTCCTTACAGAGGCGCTTGGCTTGAGTACGAGACCGACGCCGCAGGCATTTTCTACGTTAAAATAGACAAGAACCGCAAGATTCCGCTTTCCACGCTTATAAGAGCGCTCTGTCCCGCAGGCCAGGACACCGACGAGGAGCTTATCCGTATGTTCGGTGACGAGGACGCTCTCGTTGCGACTATGGCAAAGGACGAGTGTAACACTCTCGCTCAGGAGAACTTCACCTCCTGCCGTGACGAAGCGCTCAAGGAGATATACAAGAGACTCCGTCCCGGCGAGCCTCCGCTTGTCGAGACCGCCGAGATACTCGTCAACAATATGTTCTTCGACCCGAAGAGATACGACCTTGCGGCAGTCGGAAGATACAAATACAACAAGAAGGTTTCTCTCGCGGCGAGAATCGAGGGACTTACCCTTGCCGCACCCGTAGTAAATCAGCTTACGGGTGAGATAGTCGCCGAGGAGGGAGCTTCCATTGACAGAGAGCTTGCCCGCGCTATTGAGGACAGCCTTGTCAACTCGGTTGACGTTAAGCTCGAATCGGGCAAGGTTGTCAAGGTGTTTGGCAATAACACCGTCCGCCCCGAGCTTCTCCTCGGATACGACCTTGCAGACTGCGGAGTCAAGGCAGGCGAGAAGCTTCGCTTCGAGGAGCTGAAGGCTATTATAGCCGAGGCTGATTCGCAGGGACTTACCGGCGAGTCGCGCGAGTTCTTCATCAAAAAGAGCGTGAAGGAGCAGATGCATCTTCTCGCTCCGAAGCACATAACCAAGGACGATATATTCGCATCCATCAACTATCTCTTTAACCTTACCCACGGTGTAGGTACGACCGACGATATAGACCATCTCGGCAACAGACGTCTTCGCTGCGTAGGCGAGCTTCTTCAGAACCAGCTCAGAATCGGTATGTCCAAGATGGACAAGAATATCAAGGAGCGCATGTCGGTTCACGACAGCGAGGACCTTCGTCCCGAGGCGCTTATCAATACAAGACCTGTCGCAACGGCTATCCGCGAGTTCTTCGGCTCGTCGCCTCTGTCGCAGTTCATGGACCAGAACAACCCGCTTGCAGAGCTTACTCACAAGCGCCGTCTGTCAGCACTCGGCCCCGGCGGTCTTTCGCGTGACAGAGCATCCTTCGAGGTGCGTGACGTTCACTATACGCACTATGGACGTATATGCCCCGTCGAGACTCCCGAGGGACCCAACATCGGTCTTATATCCTATCTTGCGTCCTACGCGAAAATCAGCGATTACGGCTTCCTCAAGGCACCTTACAGAATAGTAGATAAGAAAACCGGAAGAGTTACCGACGAAGTAGTCTACCTCACAGCAGACGAGGAGGACAACAACGTAGTAGCTCAGGCAAACGAGCAGCTCGACGAGAACGGTTACTTTATAAATAAGAAGGTAATCGCAAGACTCAATACCGAGTTCATCGAGGTTGAGCCCACCGACGTCGACCTGATGGACGCTTGTCCTCAGATGGCAGTCTCGGTTGCCGCAGGCTGTATCCCCTTCCTTGAAAACGATGACAACACACGTGCGCTGATGGGCTCGAACATGCAGAAGCAGGCAGTGCCGCTTATGGTGACCGATTCGCCTATCGTTGCAACGGGTATGGAGTACAAGGCTGCCGTTGATTCGGGTGCCGTAGTTCTCGCTCGCGAGAGCGGTGTCGTTGAGCTCGTTTCGGGCTCCGAGATAGTCGTGCTTTGCGATTCCGGACGCAAGGATACTTATCATCTTATTAAGTTTAAGAGATCTAACCAGTCCACCTGCGTTAACCAGTGCCCCATCGTAAGCGAGGGCGACAGAGTAGAGGCAGGTCAGGTTATTGCCGACGGCCCCGCTACCTCGAACGGAGAGATTTCTCTCGGTAAGAATGCGCTTATCGGCTTTATGACATGTGAGGGCTACAACTACGAGGACGCAGTCCTTCTCAACGAGAAGCTCGTTCGCGAGGATATGTACACCTCTATCCACATAGAGAAGTTCACGAAGGAGGCCCGCGACACCAAGCTCGGTGCGCAGGAGATCACCCGTGAGATTCCCAACGTCGGCGAGGACGCTCTCCGCAACCTCGATGCTGACGGTATCGTAAGAATCGGTACAGAGGTCAGACCCGGCGATATACTCGTAGGTATGGTAACTCCTAAGGGAGAGACCGAGCTTACACCCGAGGAAAGACTTCTCCGCGCAATCTTCGGTGAGAAGGCGCGCGAGGTTAAGGACTCCTCGCTCAAGATGCGCCACGGCGAGTACGGCGTGGTCGTTGATATTAAGATTTACGACAGAAGCAATTCCGACGAGCTTGCTCCCGGTGTTAACAAGGTAGTTCACGTCTATGTTGCACAGAAGAGAAAGATTTCGGTCGGAGACAAGATGGCAGGCCGTCACGGTAACAAGGGTGTCGTATCGAGAATACTTCCTCCCGAGGATATGCCCTTCCTTGCAGACGGTACTCCTCTTGACATAGTTCTTAACCCCCTCGGCGTTCCCTCGCGTATGAACATCGGTCAGGTTCTTGAGGTGCATCTCGGTATCGCCTGCCGTAAGCTCGGCATCAAGATAATGACGCCGGTATTCGACGGCGCGAAGGAGACCGACATACTCGAGCTTCTCCGTCAGGCGAGGTACACCCGTGACATTCGCCCCGGCGAGAGCGTGAGAGGAAAGGCTGTGTTCAAGGAGGTTATCCGCGAGGACGGCAAGCCCGATCTTCAGAGGGTAGATCAGGAGATAGTTGACGATGACGAGAAGCTTAGAGCTCTTATGGAGAATGAAAGCCTCAAGGTCATCGACGGTAAGGTTACGCTTTACGACGGACGTACGGGAGATCCCTTCGATAACCCCGTAACCGTTGGTATAATGTACTACCTCAAGCTTCACCATCTCGTAGACGATAAGATTCACGCACGTTCCATCGGCTCTTACTCGCTCGTAACTCAGCAGCCTCTCGGAGGTAAGGCTCAGTTCGGAGGACAGAGATTCGGAGAGATGGAGGTTTGGGCTCTTGAGGCTTACGGCGCAGCCTACACGCTTCAGGAAATCCTCACGGTCAAGTCCGACGATATCACCGGAAGAACTAAAACCTACGAGGCAATAGTTAAGGGTCAGAACATTCCGACACCCGGTATTCCCGAATCCTTCAAGGTTATGGTTAAGGAGCTTCAGGCTCTCTGCCTTGACGTTCGCGTGCTCGACGAGAACGGCGAGAACATTGACCTGTCGGGTCTTGGCGAGGACGATACTCCCGTGTATAACAACATCGAGGACGTAGAGCGCGCCGCAGACGCTGAGGATGAGCTTTCGGACTACGACGAGGGCATCGACGACTCCGACGAGTTTGACGTTCTTGACGATGAGTTCGACGAGGACGAGTTCGGATTTGATGCCGACGATAAGGATTTTGAGGGCGACGAGGAATAATTTTAGAGAAGGGATAGGAGTTTCCTTTGGGAAATCCGATATATAAATATGGAAAAGAATACGTTTGATTCAATCAAAATCGGTCTTGCTTCCCCCGAGATGATCCGTTCCCGGTCTCACGGTGAGGTCACCAAGGCAGAGACAATCAACTACCGTACTCTTAAGGCAGAGCGCGACGGTCTTTTCTGCGAGAGGATTTTTGGTCCGTCTAAGGACTGGGAGTGCCTTTGCGGAAAGTACAAGAGAGTTCGCTTTAAGGGTAAGGTATGCGAGAAGTGCGGAGTAGAGGTTACCACCAAGAAGGTGCGCCGTGAGCGTATGGGTAACATAGAGCTTGCAGCACCCGTGTCGCACATCTGGTATTTCAAGGCTCTTCCCTCGAGAATGGGCGCTATGCTGGATATGACCTCGAGACTGCTCGAGAGAGTTCTCTATTTTGCAAGATATATAGTTATTGATCCCGGTACTACGCCTCTTGAAAAGAAGCAGCTTCTTACCGACGCTGAGTATAAGAGCGCGAAGGAGAAGTACGGCGACGAGTTCAGAGCAGGTATGGGCGCTGAGTCCATAAAGGAGCTGCTCGCGGAGATAGACCTTGACGCTCTCTCAAAGGAGCTGAGGGATAAGCTCGCCGATGCAACCGGACCTAAGAAAATCAAGATAATCAGAAGACTCGAGGTAGTCGAGGCGTTCAGAAGGTCGGGCAACCGCCCCGAGTGGATGATACTCGATACTATTCCCGTTCTTCCCGCAGAGATTCGTCCTATGGTACAGCTCGACGGAGGACGCTTTGCCGCGTCGGACATCAACGAGCTTTACCGCAGAGTTATCAACAGAAACAACCGTCTTAAGCACTTCCTTGAGATGAACGCACCCGAGATAATCATCAGAAACGAGAAGCGTATGCTTCAGGAGTTCGTTGACGCTCTTATCGATAACGGTAAGCGCGGAAAGGCTGTTACCGGTGCGTCGAACAGACCTCTTAAGTCGCTCTCCGAGATACTCAGAGGTAAGCAGGGACGCTTCCGTCAGAACCTTCTCGGTAAGCGTGTTGACTATTCCGGACGTTCGGTTATAGTCGTCGGCCCCGACCTCAAGATTTATCAGTGCGGTCTGCCGAAGGAGATGGCGCTTGAGCTCTTTAAGCCCTTCGTTATGAAGAGACTTATCGAAACTCAGAAGGCTAACTCCATCAAGGACGCAAAGAAGAAGGCGGATAAGGTTGCGCCTGAGGTTTGGGACGCTCTTGAGTACGTAATCAAGGAGCACCCGGTTCTTCTTAACCGTGCGCCGACACTTCACCGTCTTTCGATACAGGCATTCGAGCCGATACTCGTAGAGGGCAGAGCTATTAAGCTTCACCCCCTCGTTTGTCCCGCGTTCAACGCCGACTTCGACGGTGACCAGATGCCCGTTCACGTTCCGCTTTCCTCCGAGGCACAGGCTGAGGCGAGATTCCTTATGCTCTCTGCCAACAACCTCTTGAAGCCGGTTTCGGGTAAGGCTGTAACCGTTCCCTCGCAGGACATGGTTCTCGGTTCTTACTACCTCACCATCGACCACCCCGGTGAAGTGGGTGAGGGTAAGGTCTTCCGCGACTTCAACGAGGTCGAGATGGCTTATGAGAATAAGGAGCTCGGTATGCACGCCGCAATCAAGGTAAGAGTTACCAAGGTTATTGACGGTGAGGAGAAGAGCGCTCTTATCGACGCTACCTACGGAAGACTTATATTCAACTCGAAGATTCCTCAGGATCTCGGCTACGTTGACCGTTCCAAGGATCCCTTCTCGCTTGAGGTAAGCTTTGCGACCACCTCGAAGAAGCTGAAGGAAATAGTTGACCTTACTATCAAATATCACGGATTTGCCGAGGCTGCAGCCGTTCTTGATAACATCAAGTCTATGGGCTACAAGTACTCCACCAAGTCATCGCTCTCTATATCGGTTTACGATATGACCATTCCCCCGAAGAAAAAGGAGCTCCTTGAGGCTGCCTCGAAGCAGGTTGATGAGATTACCGAGCTCTTCAACTGGGGCGAGCTTTCGGACGACGAGCGCTACAAGCAGGTCATCGACGTGTGGGATAAGACTACCAACGCCGTTACCGACGCTCTTATCGCAAACCTTGATAAGTACAACTCGCTGAATATGATTTGTACCTCTGGAGCGCGTGGCTCTATGAAGCAGATGAGACAGCTTGCCGGAATGCGCGGACTTATGTTTGCGACCAACGGTAAGACTATCGAAATTCCCATTAAGTCGAACTTCCGTGAGGGACTTGCGATGCTTGAGTACTTTATGGGTGCAAAGGGATCGCGTAAGTCGCTTTCGGATACCGCTCTGCGTACCGCAGACTCGGGTTATCTTACCCGCCGTCTCGTTGACGTTTCTCAGGACGTAATAGTTCGTGAGGAGGACTGCGGAGCTACCTCGGGTATCGTCGTTTCGGATATCGTATCGGGTCAGGCGGTAGTAGAGAAGCTCTTTGACAGACTTGTCGGAAGATATACCGTAGGCGATGTTGTAGACGAGAATACCGGTGAGCTGATAGTTCCCTCGAACACGATGATTACCGAGGAAATGGCACAGGCTATTATAGACGCAGGCATCACAAAGGTTGAGGTTCGTACCATACTTCGCTGTCTTGCTAAGCGCGGCGTTTGCGTACACTGCTACGGTGCCGACCTTGCACACGGCACACCCGTTTCCATTGGTGAGGCTGTCGGTGTTATTGCCGCTCAGTCTATCGGTGAGCCGGGTACTCAGCTTACGATGAGAACCTTCCATACGGGAGGTGTCGCAGGCTCGGATATTACTCAGGGTCTTCCCAGAGTCGAGGAGCTCTTCGAGGCAAGAAAGCCGAAGAAGACTGCAATAGTTACCGAGTTCTCGGGTACTGCGCGTATCCAGTCTGATAAGAAGCTCTCGAAGGTCGTTATCCAGAACCCCGTCGAGCCTACGAGCGAGGAAGTGGTTTACGAGATACCCTTCGGCATGCGCCTCTCTATTGAGGACGGTCAGACCGTCGTGAGAGGTCAGCAGCTTACCGAAGGCTTCCTCAATCCCGCAGACGTTCTTCGTATGAGCGGTATTGATGCAGTCTACGACTACATCATTCGCGAGGTACAGAAGGTCTATCGCGGTGAGGACGTTGAGATTAACGACAAGCATGTCGAGTGTATCACAAGACAGATGACTCGTAAGATTGAGATTGAGGACGCAGGAGATACCGATCTTCTCGTCGGCACGAAGGTCGACGTTCTCGAGTTCCGTGAGGAGAACGAGAAGATAGAGGAGAGAATTGCAAACGGTGAGGTAACTCTCCGTCGTGCTGAGGGCGCACCCCTTCTTCTCGGTATTACCAAGGCTTCTCTTATGACCGAGTCCTTCCTCTCCGCCGCTTCCTTCCAGGAGACGACGAGAGTTCTTACCGAGGCTGCCATCAACGGCAAGCGCGATAAGCTTCTCGGACTTAAGGAGAACGTCATCATCGGTAAGCTCATTCCCGCAGGTACGGGACTTGGCAGATATCGCGCGGTTGAAATCGAGGATACGGGCGCTGAACCCGAAGAGACGTTCGCTCCCGCTATCGAGGAAGAGGTACTTCTTATCGAGGACACCGTGGCTGAGACCGAGTCGGCAGAGACCGTCGCGGCAGAATAATTTTTAAAAATTTAAAGAGGATAACTTCAATTTTGGAGCTATCCTCTTTTTAAATTAAAGCAAACTATTGTTTACATAAAAGCAGGGGCTGTCGCATTTAGGCATAACCGAATAAAAAACGAGCGGAGACGTTTTAATTTAGCATCTCCACTTTTTCTATATTCTGATTTAAATGGTATTAAGGTCGAAAACCTGCGGTTTTCTTTGAAAAACTAAAGTTTTTTATTCTATTGCCGTTTCCTCGCTCAGCGTACGCTTGTACGCCTCTCGCTTGTCAGCCGGCGATTTCTGCTCTAAATCCGTTCGCCCTCGGGTCTGTTCTCATTAAGAATTCACTGAAGCGGTAGTTCTTACTGTTTTTTCTTTATTTTTCCTTTGATTTTCTTGAATTCTTAATGAGACAGCCCCTTTTGCCCTTTTGGTTGGGGCGTGTTAAATTATTTGTTTACTGTGGGAAAATTCCTTCGGGAAAAGTTCCGCCCTCGCCCTCAAGGTCGCCGTCTCCTTCGCCGCCTCCGAGGTCAAGATCTGGGAATGGATTTTCGCCGCCCTCGTTTATATACTTGAGATATGCGTCGTAGTAGGAGAAAATAACGTCGTTTACCTCGTCGTCAGTGATTTCTTCGAGACCGAGATCCGAGTAATCCTGCGAGGCAAGGTACTCAGCCATGTTGTCTACTATCTCGGGGGCAAGCACGATGTCGTGCTCTTTGAGGGTTATATCGAGTGATTCCGAAACCGCCGCAACATATTCATCCTCGGTTTCATACTGCGTTTTGTCTATCGCAATAACGTTCGTAATTCCGTCCTTAACCGTATCGTATACCTCGCCTCCGTTCTCTATGCCTACGTCATTCATCATTATGGAAAGCGAGAGCTTGGTGAGCATGGTTACAAGCGGCTTCATATGCTGATTACTCTCTATAGTTGTGATAACGCGCTTTATGACGGTCTCGCCCGCCTCGTCTTCGGCTATGAAGGCTGCCGTGATATCGTCGGGGTGGCTTGCAAGAGTTTCGAGAACCTCTTCCCTTGCGAGAAGCAGATAAACGTCCACAATGGTATCCATATCGCGCGCGAAGTTATCCTCGTTCAGCGTTGTGAATATGCTGACCAAGCTGTTCATAACTCCGAGTACGGGCTCTTCAAGCTCAAATACGATTACACCCGTATCAATCGAGGTAGCAAAACCGCGCATAGTGCCCGAAAGAATAGATGCAACGTAGGTGTCTTGAGAAAGCTTGTCGATAATGTTTTCAAGTGCTTCGCACTGCTCGTCTGTCGGATTCGTCCAGTTGAATTCTCCAAGCTCGATAAAATCGTCGGCAGCCACAAGCACGAGCGAGAGAGTATCTCTGAGGTTTACCTCCTCGCCGTCAATATCAATGGTAGCAAAATTGTCGCAGAGCGTATCCGCAGCGAGAGAATAGGCTGCGTTGAACACAGGACTCTCACGAGTATCTCTTATATACTCGTCGTACATTTGGCATACTTCCATCTCTTCGTAGTCGTCGGGGTGGTGCTCGGCTATACCGGTATACGTATCAGAGGCTATACCCACTATATTCATTATGGGAAGAAGGAATATGACAGCTACCACAGCACCCTGGGCCGCTCCGAGAACCATTCCGAGAAGGCGGGAAATAAATCTTGATTTCTTTCCGGACAGACCGAAAATAGAGCATATTATTGCGTGAGCAATAAGCAGAACTCCACTGACTAAGACGAAGACGGTGGTAAATATGAATGGGATAAGCAGTGCCATAAGAGGCAAATCAACCAAGCGCTCGGCAGTTACCGCGTCGAAGCAGGCGAGGAGATCCATCATATTCTCGGAAACCTCAGCGCCGAGACCGAGCGTCATAATAACCTCGTCAAGCGTCTTTCCCGCGCAGATTTCCCTAAGCATATCGTTGATATAGCCAACTGCTGCCAGTGAAATTATTGCCGAAATTACTATTGTTACCGTTCTTACGGTCTGGCGTCCTGCGCCTCGACCAAATCCCTTTAAGAGACCCAGAACCGTGAGGAGCAAAAATACCCCTGTGAAAATTAAACTTATTTCTTGACCGCCAATCATATTGCTATCCCTTTCGTTTTATTGATAATGAGTTAATATATTTTAACATCTCTCGTGCATTATGTCAATGCTTGTGAATGTAAAGCTAGGTGCTTTCCTTTTCCAGAAGGTCGAGAAGGCGCCGGAAGTCGTCGGGAAGAGAGCACTCAAAGGACATTCTTTCCCTTGTCCTCGGGTGAGTGAGCGACAGCCGCTTCGCGTGAAGCGCCTGACCTGAAAGTAGGGGGGCGTGTCGCTTTTCAAAGGGGATTTTAGACTGTCCGTACACCTCGTCGCCAAGAAGCGGGTGACCGAGATAGGACATGTGTACCCTTATCTGATGCGTTCTGCCTGTCTCTAGAAGGAGCTTTAAGTAGCTGATATTGCCAAAGCGGGCGAGAACCTCGTAGTGTGTTACAGCCTCGCGCGCCGACTCGCTGTTCTTTAAAACCGCCATCTTCTTTCGGTCGACAGGGTGTCTGCCTATCGGCAAATCAATCCTTCCCGAGTCCTCCTTGAAGCCGCCCTTGACAAGCGCGTGATATTCTCGCTCAATGCCGTGATGCTGCAGCTCCTCTGCAAGTGCCGCGTGGGCAAAATCATTCTTCGCCACGACGAGCAGACCGCTCGTGTCCTTGTCTATTCTATGCACAATCCCGGGACGCATGACACCGCCAATGCCCGACAGCGAGCCGCGACAGCGGAAGAGAAGAGCGTTGACGAGCGTTCCCGAATAGTTGCCGGGGGCAGGGTGCACGACCATGCCCGAGGGCTTGTTTATGACTATTATGTCCTCGTCCTCATATACTACGTCGAGCGGAATGTTCTCGGGCAGAGCCTCGCATTCGACGGGCTCTGGCAGAGCTATCTCCACCTCGTCACCCGTTTCTACCGCGCGCTTTTTCTCCGAGCTAAGTCGGTTGACTGTTATATCGCCCGCCTCAATGAGCCTTGCCGCCGCGCTGCGCGACAGCTCCGACACCGACGATACGTAGGCGTCAAGACGCATTCCCGCTTCCTTTTCGGTTACGGTGTATATCATCTCTTCTTTTCCTTCGCTTCCTTGATTATCTCAAGGAGAAGTGAGAGCACCATCAGTCCCGCACCAACGCAAACGAAGCTGTCAGCGACGTTGAAAATGGCAAAGTTGATAAGCTCGAAATTGAGAAAATCAACGACGTAGCCAAGCATCACGCGGTCTATCATATTGCCGATACCGCCCGATACCACCATAGCCATGCCGACTGAGAAGAGCTGCGTAGCCTGCTTTTTTGGATAAAAAAGATAGACTAGAAGCCCGACTATCATCACCGACGAGAAGAGCATAAACACCCAGCGGTTATTGCTCAGAATACCGAAGGCGGCGCCGCGATTCTCGGAGTAGGTGAGGTGGAAAACCCCGTCAATAAGAGGGAGGTCGCCTATTGGCTTCAGATACTCTACCGCGAGTGTCTTCGAGAGCTGGTCGAGATATATTCCCGCCGCGATTACGAGCAAGTAAATTATTGAATTTTTCTTATAAGGGCTGAGTTTTTTTAACACGGTTAGCTCCTATTGAAATAAGGGTAGCTCAAATGGAAAAAATGAGCTACCCTCAAAATTTTTGGGATAGGGGATTTGGAGCGAAAATCTTAGTTCTTCGAGGCGTGAGGCGTACGAGGGTACGTCGAGCCTCGAAAACGAAGATAGAAAATGACCTTAATTTTTGAAGAAATTCGGAGAATTTCAACAATATAGAGTGATTATTAGCCCATTTATCAATTTATAACTTTTATTGATTTGCGGTCATTTTCGTTTGCGCCCAAATGCACAGCCCCAAATTAGTTTTCAGCGTCGTTAACGTCTACGTTGTTGGGGGTGATTATGTAGGTGCTCTGAGCGACCTTTTTAATCTCTCCGTCCTTAGAGTAGGTAATTCCGTTGAGGAAGTCAAGCATACGAAGCGAGGTAGGCTTGTCGAGAAGCTCAAGGTTAAGCACGACGGTGCAGTCGTCGAGAAGATAGTCGGCAATAGTGCTGACCTCCTCGAAGGACTCGGGTCTTACTACCTTAAGCTCGATATTCTCGGGCGAGGAAAGGCTGCTTTTGGGAGCTGCTATCTCCTCGACCTTTCTGCTCACGGGTGCGATAGCCGGCTCTGCCGCCCTCTCGTCGAAATCCTTGAAGGTTATGTCGTCCTCCTCAGCTCTTGCTCTGAATTTTTCTGCCCATTTCTCAAACATTTTCGTGTCACTCCTTTATTTTTTAAATAGTCTGCGTCCGATTCTCACGAGCGTTGAGCCCTCCTCGACGGCGACCCTGTAGCTGTCGCTCATTCCCATGGAGAGTATCCCCTCGCCCGCAAAGCCGTGGCGCGTTTTAATATCATCAAAAATTTTCTTGGTAAGCGCAAAGCATGGACGAATATCCTCCTCGCACTCGCACACGGGTCCCATCGTCATAAGACCGCACACCTCAATATGAGGGAATGCCGAGAGCGCAAGGTAAAACTCCTCAACGGCAGAGGGGAGCACGCCGCCCTTTGCCTCCTCGGACGCCGAGTTGACCTCGATAAGCACGCGCGCCTTCATATCGCGCATTGCCGCCTGTCGCTCAATCCCCTCTGCGAGCGAGAGCGAGTCGAGCGAATGAATGAGCGATGCCCTCTCGATTATATACTTGACCTTGTTGCGCTGGAGATTGCCTATCTCGTGAAGAGAGGGGAAAAGTCCCTCGCCCGAAAGAAGCTCGCCGCGTCGCATAAGCTCCTGCGGTCTGTTCTCGCCAATGTCGGTAGCCCCCGCGCGTACAAGGGCTAAAAGCTCCTCGTCGCTGCCGCTCTTCGTTACGCACACGAGCGTCGGCACAGCTCTGCCGCAGCCCTCGGCAATCCTCGCAAGGTCAGCTTTGACCTCACCGAGATTCCGTTCAATGTAAGAAAAATCGCTCACTTAAATCGCCTCGTAAAATCGCCTACCAAATAAAGATAGTTTTCTATTAAATATTGTACCATATAAAATTTATTATTTCAAGTATTTTTAAAAAATATTTTTTATTTGTTCACAAGGC
>JAZSIJ010000106.1:0-12449 GCA_045533755.1 Eubacteriales bacterium
AGATAGTGAGAAGAAGAGAGATGTCGTTACGAAGATCCTTGGGGAAGAGGGGTCTTACGGGACGGTCGATAACGCGTCCTGCGAGAACTGCCTTCTCGGAGGGCTTGCCCTCTCTCTTGAGGAAGCCGCCGGGAATCTTGCCGACAGCGTACATCTTCTCGTCGTAGTCTACCGAGAGAGGAAGGAAGTCTATTCCGTCTCTGGGAGCTGCCGATGCGGTTGCGGTTGCGAGGACGGTGGTCTCACCGTACTTAACGAGAGCCGCGCCGTTTGCAAGGCCTGCAATCTTGCCTGTCTCAACTACGAGAGGTCTGCCTGCGAATTCGTACTCGAATACCTTGTAGTCGTCAAATTTCTTGAAATTTTCTACCATTTTGTTTTCTCCTTTATTTTTTGGGCGGTACGAACATAGCACTTAAATAAGCGCTCGAGCCTCGGGCGTATATTTAACTGCTACTTCCGCACTCGCCGTTTTTTAGTAAACTGTTTTTTCACAACAAGGAGCTGCCTATCGGTATCGATGACAGCTCCGTTATTGTGCTTTGCCTGAAATTACTTTCTGAGGCCGAGCTTCTTAATGATTGCTCTGTATCTCTCGATATCCTTTTTCGCGAGATAGTTAAGAAGCTGCTTTCTGTGACCGACCATCTTAGAGAGACCTCTCTGAGAATGGAAGTCCTTGGGGTTCTTCTTCATGTGCTCAGTGAGCTCGTTGATTCTGGTAGTAAGAATAGCTACCTGAACCTCGGGAGAACCCGTGTCTCTCTCGTTGATTTTGTAGGTTTCAATGAGAGAGGTCTTCGTTTCCTTTGAAATCATTTTTCTTCACCTTTCTTTATTATTCCCCGTCCCAGTGGATGCGCGGGTGAATGCGAGAGCCACGCAAAAGGAATACCCTAAAACAGAGCCGTCGCCATACGCAAAACCGAGTGCGAGGTATGTACGGCAAACGCCGTGCAGAATGTATTATAGCACATATTTACAAAAAAGTAAATAGTTTTTATAAAAAATGTACAAAAATATTTTGAAATGCGGGATTTTCGCGCGTCACTCGTCAAGCTGCTCGTGCTTCACCGTTTCACGCATCGCGTGGAAATCAATAGCCTTTGGCATATTCCACTTGAAGTAGGTTGCGAGAACTCGAAGCAGGAATATGATGAGCAGGCAGGTGACGGTTGCCACCATTTTTCCGTATTCCTCGGTAGGAAAAATATAAATGGCAACTATGTAGTACGCCGCCGAGCCGACGATGGTAGGCAGGGCGTAAACGTGCTTTCGCAGGAACGAAGGAACCTCGCTGAATATCACGTCGCGGATAAGTCCGCCGCCAATGCAGGTTATCATACCCATCGTGATAGCGAGAAACGGTCCTGTCGAGAGGTAGCTTTCTGTTCCCATAGCCGCAAAAACACCGATACCTATCGCGTCAAGTATGTTGTTTATGGAGAGAACGAGGCGCTCCTCCTTAACGTAGAGCTTCTTGAAAACGAGCGCGGCGAAGAATACGGCAATCGCCGTAACGACCGATATAACGATGTAGAGGTTCGCCGTGGGGTCACCCGAGAAAAACCAAGGGCGGTCAATTCCGATAGCCGCGCCCGCAACCACGTCGCGTATAAGTCCGCCGCCAAAGCAGGTAAGCACTGCTATAAGCAAAACGCCAAAGGCGTCCATCTCCCTGTCAATAGCGCTCATTGCGCCCGACGCCGAGAATGAAATAATACCGACAATCACCAAAATGTTAACTATAGTTTCCATTTTACCCTCAAATCAAAGCTTTGAAATAAGTAAATTCAGCGCGTTTGCCCTGTGGCTTATCGCGTTTTTCTCCTCGTCGGTCATTTCGGCAACCGTGCGGGATTCTCCCGACGGAACGAAGAGTGGGTCGTAGCCAAAGCCGCGCTCGCCTCTGGGATTTTCGGTTATCTCCCCGTACATATATCCCTCGGCAGTAACGCTGTGTCCGTCGGGATATACGAGAGCCATAGCGCAGGTGTAATGGGCGCTACGGTCGGGGGCGTGTTGAATTTTCTCGAGAAGAAGCCTGTTGTTTTCCTCGTCGTTTCCGTGCTCACCCGAGAAGCGCGCGCTGTATATCCCGGGCGCGCCGCCAAGGGCGTCGACGCATATTCCGCTATCGTCGGCAAGAGCGCACTCGCCCGAAATTTCGGCTATCTCGCGCGCCTTTTTCAGAGCGTTCTCCATAAAGGTATTGCCGTCCTCGACGGTTTCGTGCTCTATTCCTGCCTCACGAAGAGAGATTATCTCGTCGAACTTGCCCGACAAAATCTTCTTTATCTCGTAGATTTTATGCGCGTTGTTTGATGCTATTATAAGCTTCATATTAATCCTTTCGGGGCGTTAGTGCCACCCCGTGTTGAGTTTTGTTTAAAAAAGACCTGTAATTTTGCCGTCGGCGTCAACGTCGATACGCTCTGCCGCGGGGGACTTCGGAAGTCCGGGCATCGTCATAATATCGCCGGTAAGCACGACTATAAAGCCGGCGCCTGCCGAAACCCTGACGTTTTTTACGGTTACGGTGAAGCCACACGGCGCGCCGAGCTTTGTCGGGTCGTCGGAGAAGGAATACTGCGTTTTCGCAACGCAGATAGGAAGCTTATCGAATCCGAGTGCGGTGAGGGCGTCTATCTGCTTCTTTGCGCTAGGCAGAACGGTGATGCCGTCGCCGCCATAGATTTTCTTAACTACCGCCTCGATTTTTTCCTCTATTGTGCCGTCGAGCGAATAAGAGAAGGTAAAATCTCCCTTTTCCTCCTCGCAAAGACGGACGACCTCGCGCGCAAGCTCCTCGCCGCCTTTGCCGCCCTCTGCCCATACGGTAGAAAGAACGACGTTAACGCCGAGCTTCTTGCACTCTGCGATAATGAACTCTATCTCGCGGTCGGTGTCGGTCGGGAAGCGGTTTACCGCTACGACCGAGGGAAGCTTATATACGTTTTTGATATTGGAAACGTGGCGAAGGAGGTTGGGTATTCCGCGCTCGAGAGCCTCGATGTTCTCCGAGCCAAGCTCGGTTTTTGCACGACCGCCGTGCATTTTGAGCGCTCTGACGGTTGCGACAATAACCACCGCCGAGGGTGTGAGCCCTGCCGCGCGGCACTTTATGTCGAGAAACTTCTCTGCGCCGAGGTCGCCGCCGAAGCCTGCCTCGGTTATAGTGTACTCACCGAGCTTCAGCGCCGTTTTGGTCGCAAGAACAGAGTTGCAGCCATGCGCGATGTTGGCAAACGGGCCGCCGTGTACTATGGCGGGCGTTCCCTCGAGCGTCTGCACGAGATTCGGCTTGATTGCGTCCTTGAGAAGCGCCGTCATAGCCCCCTCTGCCTTGAGGTCGTGCGCGGTTATCGGACGCTCGTCGTAGGTGTAACCGACTATTATTCTGCCGAGCCTCTCCTTGAGGTCGGAGATTGACGAGGCAAGACAAAGCACCGCCATAATTTCAGAGGCAACGGTGATGTCGTAGGAGTCCTCTCTCGGCACGCCGTTAACGCGTCCGCCAAGTCCGTCGGTAACGAAGCGAAGCTGACGGTCGTTCATATCAACGCATCTGTGCCAGGTGATACGTCTCGGGTCGATTCCGAGCGAGTTGCCCTGATAGATGTGGTTATCGAGCATAGCGGCAAGAAGGTTGTTTGCCGCGCCTATCGCGTGGAAATCGCCCGTGAAGTGCAGGTTGATGTCCTCCATGGGTATAACCTGCGCAAAGCCGCCGCCGGCAGCACCGCCCTTGACACCGAAAACGGGGCCGAGCGAGGGCTCGCGGAGAGCGACCGTGACGCTCTTCCCTATCCTTTTAAGTCCGTCGGCAAGTCCTATTGTGGTCGTGGTCTTTCCCTCGCCTGCAGGGGTGGGGGTTATCGCGGTAACGAGCACGAGGCGTCCGTCAGGCTTGTCCTGCCTGTCCGAAAGAAGCGACAAATCTATTTTCGCCTTATTGTTTCCGTATTGCTCGAGATATTTCCCGTCAATTCCCGCGGCTCTCGCAATTTCGGTGATGTGCTTTGGTGTCACAGACTGAGCTATTTCTATATCGGTAAGCATATTTTAGTCTCCTTTTTACGCAAAAACTTCCCATTCTAGTTTTCTACATTATTATACAATATATAATGTCAATTGTCAATATTGAGAATTTTTCTTTTTTAAAATAAAATTCAATAAACCTCTTGACATTTCAAAACTTTAGTTATATAATATAGTGTACGACTTTGGGTTCGTAGCCTAAACTGCGCCCAAATGACAATTTTACTCGGAGGTTATGAGATGAAGCTTGACCTTAGGCCCTTGCTCGCAGGCGACAGACTGCTTGCATTCGACTACGAGCTCCCCCTCAATATTGACCCCGAAAACTCCGCCAGCTTCCTTTGGGGCGTAAGCTTTCCTTCTCCCATGAAGGTTAAGGGTGATATCACCAACACTGCCGGTTATATGCGAATGAGGCTTTCTATGTCGGTGGACTACTCCGCCGAGTGTGCGAGATGCCTTGCTCCCGTGACTGACAGTTTCTCTCTTGACCTTGAGAAAACCGTAGCTACCAAAGAGGTGCTGAGTAACGTCGACGAGGACAGACTCGATGATTACGCTATCATTGAGAACGGCTTTCTCGACATGGACGAGCAGCTTATGGAGCAGCTCGAAATGGAGTTCCCTGTAAGAATACTTTGCAGGGAGGACTGTCGCGGACTTTGTCAAAGATGCGGCAAAAATCTGAACGAGGGCGAGTGCGACTGCGGCGCGGGAGAAATTGATCCGCGCATGGAGCCTCTGCGTAAGCTGCTCGAGCAGATGAAACAAGATGAAAATAAAAAATAAGATAGAGAGTGTGCGCACAGCGCAGACTCAGAGGAGGAAATCACAATGGCAGTTCCAAAGAGAAAGGTTTCTCATTCGAGAAAGATGAAGAGACGCTCGAGCGTTTGGAAGCTCGATACACCTACCAACCTTGTTAAGTGCCCCCAGTGCGGCGAGTACAATCAGGCTTATCGCGTATGCAAGGCTTGTGGCTACTACAAGGGTGTTGAGGTCGTTGCCAAGAGCGAGGCAGGTAACTAATTTCGCTTGAAAACGGAATGTCGAACGACATTCCGTTTTTCTTTTATAGCCTTTAGCACAAATAAACCACCACCCCAGGTGGTTGAATAAAAATACTTTAGCTTCAAGGCTCCACTATGTAAAGGTAACGAAGTGGCGCGAGGGTATTGATTAGGCTTCTCCCGGGGGGGGAGAAGCCTAAAAAAAAGCGGGAGGCGAAACGCCTCCCCTACATATTCAGTATTCACTTTTCATACAATAAAATCCCCCGGCAGAAGCCTTAGACACAAATACATTTTGCGCTTATTTTTATTTGCATTCTGCTTATCGGCAATAGCCTCTATTGAACCACGCGGTTTTCGTTATAGAAACAGCGAGGATACCGCCACTGCGGTATCCTCGCTCTAATTGTGAAACAAATTGATGTGCACCCCAAAGGTTAGACACTTTGGAGGTGTATATTTTTATGGGGGAATATTTATTCTGCGACCGATAGGCCGCTGATATTCTATTATACGTCAAGTCTGGCGACGCCGGTTCTCTTTGCCGCCTCGATAACAGCCTCTGCAACAGCCTCTGCAACTCGCTTATCGAGCGCGGGGGGAATGATGTTCTCTGCCGAGAGCTCCTCATCGGGTATGAAGGATGCAAGCGCTCTGGAGGTTGCCATCTTCATCTCCTCGTTAATATCCGAGGCGCGACAAGCAAGCGCACCCTTAAAGATACCCGGGAATGCGAGGACGTTGTTTATTTGGTTTGGGAAGTCCGATCGTCCTGTGCCGACAACCGCCGCACCTGCCGCGAGTGCCTTGTCGGGCATGATCTCAGGGGTGGGGTTTGCCATCGGGAAGACTACCGCCCCCTCTGCCATTGAGGCTACCATCTCCTCGCTGACCACACCGGGTGCGCTGACACCGACAAAAACGTCTGCGCCTCGCATAGCGTCTGCGAGACTACCGCGCAGGCACTCCTCGTTAGTTAGAAGCGACATTTCACGGTGAGCGTCGCTGAGGCTCTCGTCGTCGCGTGAGATTATACCAAAGCGGTCTACCATAATCATCTTCTTAACACCGAGATTTAAGAGGTGCTTTCCTATCGCAATTCCTGCCGAGCCTGCACCGTTTATAACTACGCGCACCTCGTCTATTTTCTTCTTCACGACCTTGAGCGCGTTGATAAGCGCCGCCGCAACCACTATTGCCGTGCCGTGCTGGTCGTCGTGGAAAACAGGAATATCGCAAAGCTCCTTGAGCCTTCTCTCTATCTCAAAGCAGCGCGGAGCAGATATATCCTCGAGGTTTATACCGCCAAACGAGCCCGAAATAAGATATACCGTGCGAACTATCTCGTCAACGTCCTTTGAGCGCACGCATATAGGAAAGGCATCAACGTCTGCAAACTCCTTGAAGAGAGCGCATTTGCCCTCCATTACCGGCATTCCCGCCTCAGGTCCTATATCGCCAAGTCCGAGCACCGCCGTGCCGTCAGTAACAACCGCAACGAGATTGGAGCGCCGCGTCAGCTCCCACGACCTGTTATAGTCCTCTTTTATAGCAAGACAGGGCTCTGCAACGCCCGGAGTATAGGCAAGCGAGAGGTCAGACCGCTCGTTTATTTTAACACGGGATACCACTTCTATCTTGCCGCCCCACTCGTAATGCTTCTGTAACGATTCTTCTCTTATGTCCATATCCGTTCTCCTTAAATCATCTTTTCGGGTTTAAAATATTCGTCAAATTTCTCGGGTGTAAGGAATCCGAGCTCTATACACGCACAGCGGAGCGAGCACCCCTCATCGTGTGCCTTATGTACCACCCGTGCTGCGTTTTCATAGCCGATATAGGGGGTAAGCGCCGTAGCAAGCATCAGCGAGTTGTGAAGATTATCGTGCATTTTTTCTCTGTTCGCCTTGATGCCCGAAACACAGTTTTTCTCAAAGGACAAAATGGCGTCTGCGAGCAATCTTACCGACTGAAGATAGTTATATATGCAAACCGGCATAAACACGTTAAGCTCGAAATTGCCCTGGGACGCGCTCATAGCAACCGCAGTATCGTTGGCAATTACCTGCACCGCAACCATAGTCACCGCCTCGCACTGCGTAGGGTTGACCTTTCCCGGCATTATCGACGAGCCGGGCTCGTTTTCGGGAATGGTTATCTCACCGAGACCGCATCTAGGACCGCTTGCAAGCCAACGGATATCGTTCGCTATCTTCATAAGGTCGGCGGCGAGCGCCTTCAGCGCACCGTGCGCGAATACAAGCTCGTCCTTTGAGGAAAGGGCGTGGAATTTATTGTCTGCGGTGCGGAAGGATATACCCGTGATGCGCGAAATCTCATCGGCGACCGCTGTGTCAAAGCCCTCGGGAGCGTTAAGTCCCGTACCGACAGCCGTGCCACCGAGCGCGAGCTCAAGAAGCGGAAGCGTCGACGTCTCTATAATATCAAGGTCGCGAAGAAGCGAGGCTCTCCAGCCGCTTATCTCCTGCGAGAAGGATATCGGCGTTGCGTCCTGAAGATGCGTTCTGCCGCTCTTCACTACGCCCTCGTTCTCGCGCTCGAGTCGGTAAAGCGTACCGATGAGCTTTTTCAAGGCGGGAAGGAGGTTCTCCCCTACCGCCGTGACCGCCGAGATATGCATTGCCGTCGGGAAGGTGTCGTTAGAGGACTGCGACATATTCACGTCGTCGTTCGGGTGAATGAGCTTTTCTCCCAAAATCTCGTTTGCGCGGTTCGCAATAACCTCGTTTGCGTTCATATTGCTCTGCGTTCCGCTGCCCGTCTGCCATACGACGAGCGGAAAATGCTCCGAAAGCTCGCCCGAAATAACCTCAGCGGCGGCACTCTCGATAGCTCCCAGCTTCTCCTTCGTCATTCTCTTTGGTACAAGCTCGGCGTTAGCCCTCGCCGCCGCGAGCTTGAGTATGCCAAACGCTCGGATAATCTCCGAGGGCATTCTCTCACCGCCGATTTTGAAGTTCTGACGGCTTCTTTCGGTCTGCGCGCCCCAATATTTGTCGGCAGGCACTAAAACCTCACCCATTGAATCGTGTTCTTTGCGAAAATCCATAGCTGTCCCCTTTACTCCATATAAGATGGAGGCTTGAAAAACCCCATAATATTTTGGATTATGTAAATCAAAGTTTACAAAAACGTATTAAAACCGATACCGTGTTAAATTGCGTTGCCGTTTTTATCGAAAAGCGGAAGCTTTTCAAGATAGAGTATATCATCTCTGTCTGCGGCGTCGCCCTCGGCGAGCACCGCCATTTTGCCGACTATGATACCGCCGGCTCTCTCGACGAGCGACTCAAGAGATGCAAGCGACGCGCCGGTGCTGATAACGTCGTCTACGATCAGAACGCGCTTTCCCTTCATATACTCTGCATCGTACCCGTCAAGATAGAGCGTCTGTATGGCAGCCGTCGTTATAGACTTCGTTTCGTGCTTTATTATATCACGCATATAGAGCTTGGGCGCTTTTCTCGCAAGGACGTAGCGCTGACCGTTAAGATAGCGGCTCATCTCGTAGGCGAGAGGAATTCCTTTCGACTCAGCGGTGATAATAAGGTCATGCTCCGGCGCTATTTTGCAAAGTGCCTCGGCGCATCTGACGGTCAGCTCAACGTCCCCAAACATGACGAAGGCTCCGATATAAAGCTCCTCGTTCAAGGGGCAAAGCGGCAAATCGCGCTCTACACCAGCGATATTCATTCTGTAAAACATAGCCTCAAACTCCAAAAAACAGTTTTTTACTATTTAAGTATATACCAAATGGGAGAAATTTTCAAGTGTTTTTGAGGTATTTAACGGATATTTTACTAAAAACAGCAAAAAAGTCTGCAAGGCTCGGTTTATTTATAAAAGTCGTGCTTTCCAACCGTGAATACGTACTCGCGGCTGTCGGGAATCCAAGAGGACGTCGAATGCTCGGGTCTTAGGAAGAAGAATGAGCCCTCAGAGAGATCAAAGCCCTCAAGACATATTTTTGCCGCGAGATAGGAGGCGTAGCTCGGGGTATTATATATAGCGCCGTTAGAAACGGGGCTGAACTGTACTCCGTACTTCCTGTCGAATATTACGCCGTAGATGGTGTTCGGATAATACGCCGACCGCACACGGTTAAGAACTACGTTTCCAACCGCGATTTTGCCGATAAGCGGCTCACCCGAGCTCTCTGCGTGGATTATTCTCGCAAGCCAGAACACCTCGTCCTCGCGGTAATATTTCGATGCCGCTGCCAACGGCTTTACGCTTCCCGTGAGCTTGACTGCACCGCCGTCTGAGGAGAGCGAGAGCCCCGTAGCCTTAGCAAAGGCATCTGCCGGAATATACATTCTGCCGTCGCTCATTATAACCGTGGGTGTCATCGCAAAGAGCGGGCGGTCATTTGCCATAACCGCGTAGTTTCCGTCGGTTGCGCTAACGGCAAGTCCTGAAAGGCGCATAACCGAGGTTTTAGTTTTCGAGTCATAGGTATAGGACGCGCCGAGAGCATTTGCCGCCGCTCTGAAGGGGATATAATCCTTTCCGTTTATTTTTATAGCCGACACCGAGAGCCTTGTGCCTCGAATATAAGCCGCCATTCGATTGTAGGCGTATACGCTCTTGTTATATACATTGGACAGTGCCAGCACTCTTTCGCTTCTCGATAGGACTGCGGCGGAATATTCCGAATCGATGTATGTATTTATACTCTCCGCCGAAGCGCTGACAGAGCCTCCCATAAGCGTTCCTACCGTTAAAATACAGGCAAGCGAGCCTGTTAGCAGCTTCTTTTTATTCATTTTCATTTCCTTTCTGCCGATTTTAATATTGGGATAAGACCAAAGTACCGAAAAGTCCCTCTCCCTACACGGCGCTACGGAAAAATTGTATCATAAAAATGAATAGATTTCAATTCAAATATTAAGGTAATTAAGGGAATCGTTTCCACAAATCGCTGATGTTTTGCGGTTATTTCTTTTATTTTTACTATTATGTAAATAACTGTAAGTATAAAATCGGGAGAAGCCTTTAAGCAACCGTATAGTTTTTTAATATTCACCGTTTGCGCTTTATTCCGTATTATAATTATAACGGAAGATTAACTTTCAAAAATCTTATTGACAAACCGACATGATTGTGTTATACTCATATCGCTAATTTGTGAAAAGGAGACCTATATATGCTACTGTGTGAAGAGCTCTATTTTGAAATCACTCTCACCGGCGCCAAGTCCGAGCTTAAAAAGTTCATCACCTTTTTAAAATCAGGCGGTCTTGACGATTTCTTTGAATTTTCGGCTGATTATATCAGCTACGATGACGAATACGACACTACCGAAAACGAGGGGGAGACCTCTATCGTTCTGGCGAATGACGACTACGGAATAGAGATTGACGAGCTGGATACCGACGATTTCCTTGACGTCTTCTGCCGCGCCGCAAAAAATCTCGAGGTGGTTGGCAGCCTATACGACGCCGACGATGACGAATATCGCTTCGTCAGCGAGACGGGTGAGGGATATTACCTGAATTCCGACAGGGTTTCAAAATTCAACGAGGACCTTGACCGCGAGGAAGAGGATTCCGACGACTAAACAATTACGGCAAGCCTGCTGACGCGCGTGGCTTGCCGTTTTTCCTTAAAAGAAAGGGGCTGTTTCGTTAGCCCCTTTTGATTATCCTTCAGGGGCGGGCTCTGTGACCTTTGCCTTGAAGGTATACATATAGTTTTTGTTTGAGTCCAGCGACTCAAGCCAGACGGAAAATTCATAGTCGTCCTCGACACCGAGCGTAGCAAGTGCATCGTTCATCACTCTGTAATAGAAATTGCTTCCGTAAATCAATGAAACCAAGGAAGAAAATCCAACGACGAGTGAGAACTCATCGGTCTCGCTTCCTAACACTATTTCCATAAGCTCGGCAAGCTCCTCGGAGCTGTCAATGGTGAAATCCACCCTGCGCCCCGACAAAACGTCCGCCGTGCGCGTCAGTCCCTCGTCGGTTTCAAGTATATCGCTCCAAAGTCCGCTGTATCTGTATTTAGTCTCGAAGTAGGAAAGCGAGGTCAAAAAGAGCTTGTAGCTGATAAGCTGAACGCTTTTGCCGTAGAATGAGGTTATTCCCGAATCCGAAAGCTTGCTCGCAACGTCACCGTTGGTGCTGTCAACCAAGTACCATACGCCGTCTATGTTGACGTAGTTCCACGCATGTCCGGTATCCGCGTTAATCCCGTATCCAAAATCTCTGACAGCCGAGATACCCTCAATACCGCAAAGAAGAACAAAAGCCTTACTCTTGCCGTCGCAGACCGCTCTGCCGTAGTCAAACACTCCCTCGAGATAATAACAGACGTTCTCCTGCGGCACGATAGTGGTGCTGTCGTAATAAGAGTCGTAATCGTAATCTACTGCACGGACTAAATACTCGTATATTGCAAGAGCCTTGTCAAAATCGTCCATATCGGTTGTAATGATTTCGCGTAGGACAGCCTTCGCCTTCTCGTATATTCGCTCGGCGCTTGAGTTTTCTACCGGGAAGGTGGGCTTATAGCCATGCTCCACCGCCCACCAGAGCTCCTCGGTGTTATAAACCTCGGTGGTTTCCCTCGCAGACGTGTCTATCGGGAAGAGCGCGAAATTTTCCGCGCGCCTATGAGAAGCGTCACCCGAGAGCAGAACCGCAAGCTCGTTTGCCGAGGCTATCTGATGATATACGTTACTCTCGTCACGCGTCATCACCTGCGACGCCGCCCCCGTACGATAGTTTATAAAAACGGTTAGCTGATTCGGCGTGCTCTCGCTCCAGCTCTTCTTCAGCCATACGTGGCTTGCAAACTCGCACTCGTTATCAAAGCTGTTCAATGGGTCGTACTCCTCGCCAAAGGGGGAGAAATCCAAAATAATGCTTGAGCGGTGATTTTTTATCGCCTCGTCTATCAGTGCCGACGCCTCGTAAACGTCGCTCACAGTATGCACCTCGTTATCCGCCTCGGTAGAAAAGGTATATCCGTCAGCGGTAGGTATGACAGTCTCGTCAGGTCCGCCGACAGAACCGCCTCCGCCGTCGCCGCCGTCACCGACACCCTCACCGTCCTCGTCGGGAAGCTCATCGGCAAAGCGCAGAATACACCCCGAAAGCGAAAGCATAATCGCCAATGTAAGTAAAATCGAAATCAGTTTAATTTTCATAAATTCGTACCTTATCATTTATGTAAATATTATACTGATTTTTCATTCACATGTCAACTCTATAACAAAATTTTACATTTATACGTAATAAACCTTTAAAGCTCAAGACTTATTTAGTGCTTTTAGCCGCCGACATCACGTTCGCCGCTTTATTATTCTTCGTCAACTATCTTGACGCTCTCGTCAACACATATCTCATCAAGGCAATATTTACCCCGGACAGC
>JAZSIJ010000132.1:0-12963 GCA_045533755.1 Eubacteriales bacterium
TTTGGCTCACAGAACGACATGGCTACGATCCGACTTTGCCGCCGCCGAGCTTCTGTGAAATATAGAAGGTGCTGATTGATGGAACGAGAACCATAGTGACGCCGGAGATGATACCCGACATAGAAAGGGGCAGAATTACTCTGGTCATGGTCTGCGCCGGAGTACATCCGAGGTCGCTCGCCGCCTCCCACATGTGCTTGTCTATCTTGGACACGCAGGTATATATCGGCAGTACCATATAGGGAAGGAAGTCATAAACCATACCGAATATAACCGCCCCCTTCGTGCCGATAAACTTTATTACCGGCTCGTCAACGTCAAGCGCCTGCATAAGCAGAGTGTTGACGATGCCTCCGTTATCGAGGAGAGCCATTATAGAGTAGGTTCTGATAAGAAGGTTCGTCCACATAGGCAGCATCAGAAGCATAATGAAGAGCTTCTGATTTTTCGGCTTTGCCTTCGATATAAAATAAGCAAGAGGATAGCCTATCAGGAGACATATTGCGGTTGCGATAACCGCGAGCTCAAGCGAGAGCCCAAATATTGGCGCATAGTCGGCAAGCGAGGCGATGTTTCCGAGGTCGAATTTTCCCTCTGCGTCGGTAAATGCGTAATACACAACGATAACCAGCGGCAGAATGATGAAAAGTATCGCCCAAAAAACATGAGGCGCGGCTGCGGCAGAGCGCATCAGTGAATTTTTCTTTTTCATTTTTCAACCGAAAGGGAACTTGTCCCCTCTTTCATAAGAAATTAGAATTCCAGAGCCGCATCGGCATCGGAGAGCTGGTCTATCTCGTCTGAGAAGGACGAGTAGTCACCGAACATACCCGAATACTTAGACTTCTTCATAATATGAATGGCGTCGGGCTCAATGAAAAGACCGATTTTTGCGTCGGGGGCAACGTAATCGGTGGACTGTATCATCCACTTGAAGCCCTTAATATCGACGATTATCTCGTAATGTACGCCCTTGAATGTGACGCTCGAAACCGTTCCCGTGAGCATTCCGTCCTCAGGCTTCACGACGTCCACATCCTCGGGACGCACGACAACGTCAACCTGCTCGTTTTTGGCAAATCCGCCGTCAACGCAGTTGAAGACGTGACCGGCAAACTTAGCCTTGCCGTCCTCAAGCATTATGCCGTCGATAATGTTACTCTCACCGATGAAGTCGGCAACGAAGGCGTTCTCGGGCTCGTTGTAAATGTCGGTGGGAGTGCCGATCTGCTGTATCTCTCCGTCAGCCATAACGACGACGGTATCCGACATGGAAAGAGCCTCCTCCTGATCGTGAGTTACGTATATGAAGGTAATTCCGATAGCCTTCTGAATGTTCTTCAGCTCGTTTTGCATATCCTTGCGGAGCTTGAGGTCGAGTGCTCCGAGGGGCTCGTCAAGCAGAAGCACCTTTGGGTGAGAGATGAGAGCGCGGGCAATAGCCACTCGCTGCTGCTGACCTCCCGAAAGAGTGCTGACGCTCTTGTTTTCAAAGCCGACAAGAGCAACCATCTTCAGCATTTCGGTAACCTTCGTGTTAATTTCCTCCTCGGGCGTCTTTTTCAGCCTGAGCGGGAAGGCGATGTTTTCATATACATTAAGATGAGGGAATAGCGCATATTTCTGGAAGACCGTATTGATGTTCCTTTTATAAGCGGGGACGTCACTTATCTCGGTCCCGTCAAAATAGAGCTGACCTTCGTCAGCAGTCTCAAAGCCGCCGATGATACGCAGCGTCGTGGTTTTTCCGCAACCCGACGGTCCCAGGAAGGTAATGAACTCCCCATCTCTTATGTAAAGATTCATAGAATTTATGACTCTTTCACCGTCGTAAGACTTTGAAATTCCTTTCAACTCAATGAGCTTGGACATTTTCTTAAAATCTCAGATCCTTTCCTTCGGCAAAAAATGCCTTTATTCGTCATAAACCGTCAGTATGTGACGAAAGTTATATAACGGAATGTATTATAGCAAAAAGAAACGCGTTTTGCAATAGTTTTTTCTAAAAAAATTCGCATTTAAATCGGTTTATGCGAAATTAGCCGTGATTTTTCCTGTGAAAAAAGGTAAAATACTCTTAAAACCTCCGAAAATCTCGCGTTTTCTCCTTAATTCTCTGAAATCGTACCGGAATGGAAATTTTTATTTCTCCAAGCAAAAAAATGAAAAAAACACCGAAAATCCAATATCCCGCGTCAAGGCGGTATATTGCATACAGAGATAAAAGCAGCACCGCGGAGGCAAAAAGCAAGGAAAAGATCTCAAGCAGCCGGGAAAGTGCCCGAGATTCCGAATGCTCGGCTATGGCGGCGAGGATTTTGTAGCCGTCGTAATTCCGCACGGGAATCAGATTCGTGAGTGCCGTAAGGACGTTTACGAGAGAGAAGAGCCGTTGTGCGTCGGATTTTGGAAAAAGCAAAATCGTTGCGAGCGCGGATATGGTGTTTGCAAGCGGACCCGCTGCCAAAACGGCTATCTCTTCTTTATAAGAAAGAAGCGCTTGCGGCTTTATTCTGAAGCCGTCCGTCTTGGGCACAGGAAGCCTCAACGGCTTCCCGAGGATAAAAAGCGCCGCCTCGTGACCGAGCTCGTGTATTGCAACGGAAACAAGTGTGACGAATGCAACGGCAGGCTCGTCAAAGCCAAAGAGCGCGAGAATCCAGAAAAGTCCGGATAATAGCATAATACAAACCTCGAAAAAACGCCCTAAAAATATGGATTTTTTGTGAATGTGCATAAAAAAATGCTCCCTTAAATGTGCAAAAAGCAGAAAATGAGCGAGTGTCACCCCTTCTACTTGCAATTTCATTTTCATTATGATATAATGATAGTGTCAAATTTTTAGGGTTATACCCATTAAGGAGAAAGACATGAAAAAAAGATTGTTTGCTTTGATATTGGCAATGCTTATGCTCGTATCTGTTTTTGCGTTGGCTTCCTGTGACGGTGACGATCCCTGCACCGAGCACGTTGACGCCGACGAGGACGGAAAATGCGACGTTTGCCAAGAAGCTATGCCTGACGACGGCGGTGACGACGATGGAGGTGAAGAGGAGCCGGAGCGCCCCCCCACATACAAGATCGAGTTCGTTTATTACGGCGATGTTTACAAGGAAGAGACCATAGAGGTGGAGGATCCGGACGATCCCACCAAAACTCAGCTAGAGGTTGTAAAGGATGAAAACGGAAGACCGAAGCGCGTTGCAGAAAAGGAGGAGGTTCTTCTTTACACTCTCGACGTTCTTCAGAACACGGCACCGACAGCGGAACAGGTAACCGAGATAGCCGAAAACAACTTCACCTACGGCGGCATTAGCGTTATTGCGTGGTACACCTCGCCCGAGAAGACAGAGGTGTGCGACCTTGATGCACTTCTTGCGTCGACTCTCACCGAGGATGTTAAGCTCTATGCAGAGCTTCGTACCGAGGTAGAAGATGACGGCGATTGGTATGCAGGAGACAATATTACCTGGGAGCTTACGAGTAAGAATGTCCTCAGACTCAAGGGTAAGGGCGCTATGTACAACTTTACCTATCCCGAGCTTGCACCCTGGTACTTCGACGAGGACGGAAACAGAATTGCTATTACAGGTATAGAGGTCGGAAACGGCATTACCAGCGTTGGCTCTTACGCATTCTACGGTGTAAACATTGCTGACGTGAAGAGTGTAAAAATTTCCACAACCGTTACCTCTATCGGCGACTATGCCTTCGCTTATTCGAAAAACCTTAAGGCTGCTCCTCTGACCGAAAGCATCAAGAGCATCGGAAGAGGTGCATTTGAGGGCTGTAACGCTTTCGTAAGCATCACCATTCCTGACAGTGTTGAGTCTATCGGCGGATACGCTTTCTACGAGTGTCTACAGTATACAAATCTTATTCTTGGTAAGGGCGTAAAGGAGATTGGTGAGTACGCCTTCGGAAAATCGGCATCGGCGGCTTCGAAGCATGAGTATATATACTACCGCGGAAATGAAACAGAGTACGCTGACATTTCGGTAGGCATTGGTAACCAAAAATTCGATCCCAACGGCGCATATACCTACTTCTTGGCAGAGGCTTACGACGAGGATGTAACCGCCAAGGCCGGTCCTTATTGGGTTTACGATAGAAACGGCGAGCCCAAATACTTATCCTTCACCATCAGATATATCACTTCCGCTACACCATTCCCGCTCTTGACCGACTACGTTCTTATTGGCTCGGACGGAAAGGGAGTATATTCTCAGGAGAACAAGGATAAAGTTGACGCCATCGTATACCGCGGCTACAAGTTTGAGAGCTGGGGCAACGAGAGCTACAAGAACGGTGCGGCATTCTCCAAGCACGCAACCTTCCAGGGAAATCGCGGAAGCCTTGTCGGAGATACGGCTACCTACCACTTTGATTCAAACAGCACCCTTACCATCAAGGGAACAGGCTCTACCTGGGACTTTGAGGGCGCAGGTGATACCGAATATGCATATAACAAACTTATCGCATCTCGGATTACCGTAGTTAGATTCGAGGAGGGTATAGAGAGACTCGGCTCCAACGTCCTTGCAGGTCTTACCAATATCGTTTATATCGAGCTTCCCTCGACTATAAAAGAGGTTCATCCCAGCGCGTTTGCTGCTTGTCCTAAGCTTGCTGCCATCTACTACGAGGGCACCTCGCTCTGTACCGGACTTGATTCTCTCGTTGATACAAGTGCTAAGGCTTACGCTAAGGGTTCTGCTTCTTCTGCAGGTCAGAACGGCTCCTTCTGGGCGCTTGTAGACGGCAACCGCCTTGCTTGGTCCTTCGAGGACGGACTTCTTACTATCGGCGGTGACGACGTGATGCCCGACTTTGATCTTGGCGAAGCACCCTGGCTTGCATATACCAACGTTAAGGAAATCACCTTCGCTAATAATATAGTTAGAATTGGTGAAAATGCCTTTGCAGGTATGAAGAGCGTTGAGAAGATAACTCTCCACGAAAAGCTTACGAGCATTCCTCGTAGCGCCTTCAAGGACAGTGATTATTGGAAGAATGCTGACAACTGGGACGGCGGCGCGCTTATGGCTAACAAGCATCTCCTCGCCTTTGACAAGTCCAAGATACCCGCAGGCGTATCCTTTGCTACCGTTCCTCAGGCTACCAAGTTCATTATGGCTGACGCCTTTGAGGGCTGTGGCGGCGTTAAGGAGCTTGTACTTCCCAGCTACATTGATTACATTGATCCTACCGCGTTTGCAGGACTTACCGATGTGGAGACTATCTACTACTACGGTACTAACGTGAACGCATGGAATACTCTTATGAACATGCCTGACGGCTGGCTCGCTAAGGTACTTTACCGCACGAACAGAGAGCCTTCGGATAATCCCGAAAAGTTCTGGCATATGGTCGGAAAAGTTCCTACTCCTTGGGGATAAATTTAATAACAAAACTCGCGGCGTCTTCGGATGCCGCGAGACTTTTAAACAAAAGAAAAAGCCGTTGCACCTTGCAACGGCTTTATTCATAAATAAGAAAGATCCTTCGGTCATGGTTGCTTTTTCTTTAGCCTTTTAGGTACGGTAACGCCAGCCCGGGCCGTTACCTTTTCTGTTCTTCCGTCTCGCAATTCAACGACGAGAGCGCAGGTTGCATTATCTACGCCAAGTACCTTGCAGGTTTTCTGCGAGCCGTCAATATTGCATTTGATTTTCTCTCCTCGAAGAGCGAAAAGACGGTCATAGGTGCTCATTATTTTCTGCGGAGATTTTATGGAAGAGTAGAGCGAGAAAAACTTCGAGAGAATATTTTTCGCTATTATCATAGGAATGGAAGCGTTCTCGCTCTCGAATACCTGCCTTACCATATCGGTAAGACGAGGGGGAAATCTGTCCTTTCCGAGCCTTATTGAAAAGTTGAGTATGAGATATTCATAGGAGGTGAAGCTGTCAAGCTTGCCCTCTGCTGAAACGTCTCCAATGAGCTCACCGTCGCAGAAAATATCGCTCACCCAGCCTATACCAATGCCCCTTGATGTATGCTCGCCAAGAGCGAGCGCTGATGCGACTGCCGCCAAAGGACCGACAAACACCGCCTGCGACGGAAATATTGACGGACGAAGAATAAGCGACATATAAATACCTGTGCTTTGCGAGCCCTCTTTTTCCTCTGCCAAGACGACGTATCTGTCTGGATAGCCCTCTCTCGCGTATTTTCTCGCAAGAGCCGAGCTCGAGGGGAGTGATTCATAATATTCAAGCTTTATGATGTTTCCGTCGTTCATTCTGACAACAAAGGGAACTGCACTCTCGACTGACATGGCCATCTCCTTACATGAATTCGCCTTTTCATTATATAACATTGTATAGATTTTGTCAAGTCCCCGCTTGCCGATAACCCTGTTTATACTCGCTTTTGCATAAGAGTAAAAAAGTATATATATAAACGGTAAAGCTGTTGAGATACATTTTTTTAAGTGTATACAAAAAGCGGTAAAGCTATTGACATTACATTCCTTTAAGAGTATAATGAACGTGTGAAAAAATATAAAAGAGGTGCAGAAAATGAAAAGATTTGCAGACTGTCACATACACCTAGGCGATCACTCGGCATTAACCGACGAGAAACCTAGGAAGATGTTTGATCTTATGGCTGATCTCGGTCTTACCGACGGCTCGCTTCTGGCATACGGTCCCTGCGACGTCCAAGGGTTAGAACAGACTAATTTCAGACACATAGTGCAGAATCACTATATTCTCTATCACAAGCACACCTATGACAGAATAAAATTCCGTGCATTCGGCTGGATTTATGACTGCGACGATAAGTACGGTAATATCCCCGCAGAGCATCAGCTTGAAAGGCTCTACGAGCTCGGGTGCGACGGTGTGAAGTTCCTCAATATGAAGCCGAACTTCAGAAAGTTTATCGGAAAGGGTATCAGCAATCCCTACTACGATAAGGCTCTCTCTATGATGGAGGAGCGCGGAACTCCCGTGCTCTTACACTCCGGTGACCCCGCGCACTTTTGGGATATGGAGAAGGCGACTCCCGATCATATTGCAAGAGGCTGGTGCTACGGCGACGGAACCTTCCACACGCTTAACCAGCTTTACGCCGAGTGCTACGAGATGCTTGATAAGCACCCGAAGCTCAACGTTACCTTCGCGCACTTCTTCTTCCTTTCAAACAGAATGGACGAGGCACGTCGCGTGATGGAAAAATATCCTAATGTTAAGTTCGATCTTACTCCCAACACTTATATGTATACCGACTTCTCGGAGAGGATAGACGATTGGCGTAATTTCTTCATGGATTATCAGGACAGAATCCTCTTTGGCACCGACTCGGATGAGTATAAGCCTTATAACGATGCATTACATAACGAGGTTTACCGTGCTTTGACGCACGACAGAAGTGAGTTTGAGCTTGGCATATACTTCAAGCCTACCGTTCGCGGCCTCGAGCTTCCCGAGAGCGTAGTAGATAAAAATATGCTACGGCAACTACGCGAAATTTGCCGGAGAGAGTACAGTACCCGTAAACACCGAGCTTCTTGTTAAAACGGCTGAGAAGATTATCTCCGACGTCAAGGATATTCCCGCCTGCGAGGGCGAGGTAAAATGGCTCTCCGAGCTTTCCTCGAAGCTTTAAAATGAATACATTACACAAAGGCTCGCGCAATTTGCGCGGGTCTTTATCTATTTTCGACAAAATTAATAAATTTTGCAAAATCACTTGAAAAAACTTTCATAATATACTATAATATAGGGGATAAAATATATAAAAAGCAAAGGATTTTGAATAATTGACATTCAAATTATTCAAAAAACGCAAGAAAATGAAGAAATATTCAGAATTATCAAAAGAAGAACAAAGAAGCGAATACGAGTCGCTTTTGGCAAAATACAACGAATACAAGGATATGGGACTCTCGCTCGACCTCTCGCGAGGAAAGCCTAACGCAGAGCAGCTCGACGTCAGCCGTGAGCTTCTCGCCGTTGACCTCGAGGGTGAGCGCGCTTATTCGAAGGCAGGACTTGACTGTCGTAATTACGGCGTTCTCGACGGACTTCCCGAGGTTAAGGCAATGTTTGCCGACATTCTCGACCTTAAGGAAGAGTATATAACAGTCGGCGGAAACTCCTCGCTTCAGCTTATGTACGATACGCTCACAAGAGCAATGCTCTTTGGCGTTGTGGGCTCGGAGCGCCCTTGGTGTCGTGAGGAGGGGCTTAAATGGATATGCGTCACTCCCGGATATGACCGTCATTTCAGAATCACCGAAATCCTTGGATTTGAGCTTGTAACCGTCAAGATGCTGGAGGACGGTCCCGATATGGACGAGGTAGAGCGCCTCGTACGCGACCCCAAGGTAAAGGGCATCTGGTGCGTCCCGAAGTATTCTAACCCCACGGGTAACACCTATTCCGACGAAACCGTGCGTCGCCTTGCGTCTATGAAGTGCGCCGCGCCCGACTTCCGCATTATGTGGGATAATGCCTATGCAATTCACGACCTCGGCGAAGAGGGCGACTCGCTCCTCGATATATTTGCTGAGGCAGAGAAGTGCGGCAACCTCGACAGAGTATTCTACTACTCCTCGACCTCGAAGGTCACCTTCCCCGGAAGCGGCGTCGCCGTTATGGCGTGCTCCCCAGATAACAAAAAGCAGATTATGAAGTACCTCGGCGCGCAGACCATAGGCTACGATAAGCTTAATCAGCTTCGACACCTGTATTATCTCAAGGATAAGGAAACCACCCACCGTCATATGATGGAGCTTGGCAGACTTATCGGTAAGAAGTTCGAAATCACCCTTTCGGCACTTGACGGACTTTCTGGACTCGGAATTGCCGAGTGGACAGAGCCTCGCGGCGGCTACTTCGTATCTCTCGACGTTATGCCCGGCACGGCAAAGCGTGTCTTTGAGCTTATGAAGGCGGCGGGAGTAACTCTCACCGACGTCGGCGCTACCTTCCCCTACGGTGTTGACCCCGAGGATAAAAACCTACGCCTTGCACCCACCTACCCCACAGATGCCGACCTTGCAAAAGCTACCGAAATACTCGTAGTAGCAGTCAAGCTTGCCGCACTCGAGAAGCTTCTTGAGGACTAAAAACAGCCATAAATATTAAGGCGGTCATAAAAACGCAGAAAAGAACCAAGCTATCCTTAAGCTTGGTTCTTTTCTTAATATCAACTGCTTGTTCCCATGCATATCAGCACGCTCCGAAAAACACTATAAAAATAGGCGATTTTGATTGACAAACCGCCGAAAAAATGGTAAAATAAACTATCAAGCCGAAAGGAAAATTAAAAAAATATGACGAGAGCCGAGGCGGAGAGCAGGATAAGCCTGCTAAGAGAAAAAATTGAATACAACTCAAGGCTTTATTACGAATGTGACGCGCCCGAAATATCCGACTACGAGTACGACGCTATGTTCCGTGAGCTTTGCGACCTCGAGGCAGAGTTTCCCGAGCTTGACTCGCCGACCTCGCCGACCAAGCGTGTCGGTGGTAAGGCGCTTGATAAGTTTGAAAAATACACTCACACAGTCAGAATGGGCAGCCTTACCGATGTTTTCTCGGAGGAGGAGCTTTACGATTTCGTTAAGAAAACAGACGAGGCGCTCGGAGAGGAGGCTGTATATTCGGTCGAGCCGAAGATAGACGGTCTTTCGGTTTCGCTCACCTATCGTGACGGAGTTTTTGAGAGAGGTGCAACGCGAGGTGACGGTCTTGTCGGCGAGGACGTGACCGAGAATCTCCGCACCGTGCGCTCAATACCGCTGAAGCTCTCGGAGAAGCTCCCCTACCTCGTCGTACGAGGCGAGGTATATATGCCGCGTCGGGTGTTTGACGAGCTTAACTCTGTGCGTGAGGCTGAGGGAAAGCCTCTCTTTGCCAACCCCAGAAATGCCGCCGCAGGCTCGCTCCGTCAGCTAGACCCTAAAATAGCCGCTGAGCGCAAGCTCGATATATTTATCTTCAATCTCCAAGAGGGCTCGCTCTATGCCGACGGCAGAGAGTGCCTCACACATACCGAGTCGCTCGAGAGACTCGCAAAGCTTGGCTTCACCGTGCTCCCCGAGCAGACTGCCGTTTCGGGCTGCGAGGCAATTCTCGAGCGAGTTAGATGGCTCGGAGAATATCGCACCGAGGCGTCATTCGATATGGACGGTGCGGTAATAAAGCTTGACAGCCTCGCATCGCGCCGTCGCGTTGGTGAGGGAACGAGCACGCCAAAGTGGGCGACAGCATTTAAGTATCCACCCGAGGAGAAGCGGACGAAGCTTCTCTCAATAGATATTCAGGTCGGCAGAACGGGCGTTCTAACCCCCACGGCAAATCTCGCACCCGTAAGGCTAGCCGGAACTACTGTATCGCGCGCAACTCTTCACAACATCGACCTCATAAAAGAGCGAGATATAAGGCTCGGCGATACAGTCGTAGTGCGTAAGGCGGGCGAGATAATCCCCGAGATTACCGAAAGCGTTAAATCCGAGCGAGGTGGCGATGAGGTGGTATTTGAGATGCCGACTGTCTGCCCTTCTTGCGGTAAGCCTGTCGTCAAGGACGACGACGGTACGGGTGCGGCTGTGCGTTGCGTTAACCCCGCCTGTCCCGCACAGACGGCGCGCAGAATAGTACACTTCGCCTCTAAGGGCGCGATGAATATCGACGGTCTTGGACCGCAGGTCGTTGACCTTCTCATAAGAGAGGGGAAAATATCCGATATAGCAGACCTATACGAGCTTCGCACAGAGGATATAGAGCCGCTTGAGCGTATGGGTAAGAAAAGCGCTGAGAATCTCGTATCGGCAATAGAGGCATCAAAGAGCCGAGGACTTGAACGACTTCTCTTTGCCCTAGGCGTCCGTCAGGTAGGTGAGGTTGCGGCAGAGGCAATAGCCTCGAAAATGCGTACGCTTGACGCTTGCTTTGCGGCAACTCACGAGGACTTTTCATCGATAGAGGATATAGGAGAGGTTACAGCAACGGCGCTCGTCGAATTTTTTGCCGACGAGAACACTCGCAACCTCTGCGATAGACTTGTCGCCCTCGGAGTTTACACCGAGGCCGTGGCGGAGAAGCCTGCGGATACTCTTCAGGGACTCACCTTTGTCCTCACGGGAACTCTGCCCACCCTGACGCGTGACGAGGCAACCGAGCTTATTAAGCGCGCAGGAGGAAAGGTTTCCGGTAGCGTGTCAAAGAAAACCTCCTACGTCGTAGCCGGTGAGGAGGCAGGCTCAAAGCTCACGAAGGCTGAGGCGCTCGGTGTCCCCGTAATCGACGAGGAAGGACTTTTAGAGCTTCTGAAAAAATAGTTTTCAAGAACGGTGTAATTTTGCTCTTGATTTGCGAGTTATATAGATAGGAGGGGAACGCTATGGAAAATCCTTGCGAATATCGCGCATATTCAGACGAGAATATAGTTGATTTATATTGGCAACGCGACGAGGAAGCCATCAGCGCAACCGACGGCAAGTACGGAAAATATCTTTATAAGCTCGCCTATAACATTATAAATGAAGAGGACGATTCCCGCTCGGCATTGAATGATACCTATCTCGGCGCGTGGGACTCTATTCCTCCGCACAGACCCGAAAAGCTTCTTCTGTTTCTCTCTAAGATTGCGCGTCGGGTGTCGATTGACTACCATAGGCGTAAAAGTGCAAAAAAGCGCGTTCCGACAGGTCTGATAAGCTCGCTTGACGAGCTTTCGGAATGTATCGGTGATGATGGTGCGGAATTAGATGCGGCCGAGCTTGGAGCACTGATAAATGCCTTTCTAGGCTCACTTGAGCCGAGATGGCGGCGAGCCTTTGTTTGCAGATATTACTATTCCAACACGGTAGAGGACATAGCAAGAGCCCTCTCGGTCAGCCCCTCCTTAATTTACCGCGAGCTTTCAAGAATAAGACACGAGCTTGCTAACTATCTTGAGAAGGAGGGGTATAAAATATGAAAAAAAGGACAAAAAGAAAGGCAGAAAAGAGAGAAAGCGCCTTATTGCTCCTTGATTCCATAAATGACGAGTATCTTTCCGAGGCGCTTTCTCTGCACGAAATGGTGACAGACACACAGAAAAAGGCGAGGTCGCCGCGGCTTCTTTTTAAGAGCCTGTCGGTGCTTGCTGCCTGTCTTATCGTGGTGGCGGCGCTCGCTCCCCTATCTTTCATTCTATCGATGACACTTGGCGGTGGCTGCGGCTCGGGTGACGAGGACTTCGGCGGAAGTCGCTTGGAGGGCACGGATGACAATGAAGGAGCTGTCGTCTACGAGTCATTTTCAGTTGGCACCAGCTTACAGACCGAGCACGGTGCGCTCACCTTTCTTTCTCTCGACGAAGGAGTGATTACGCTTCTTATTTCACCTGCGCAGGAGGGAAGAACCGAACTCTTCCTCACAGGCATTGATGACAAGAGATATTACTATTCAAATTATGGCATGACGGATATTGCCGGAGAATACGTAGAGGGTGTTACCGTCTTTACCGAGAACTCTACCGAAACAGACGGGGCGCAGAGGATTACCGTTGACCTCTCGGCATTTATCGAGAAAAGCGGGCTTGACTTCAACGAGCTTTTACTCACCGTTTCGGGCTTCGGACCGCTTGAGCTTTCAGAATAATTTAAGGGCTGTCGCAGCTTTATGCTGCGACAGCCCTGTCCTTGTTATTCTATTAAAACCCACTTTAATCCTCTTGCTTATAGAGCTTACTCATAACGGCGCATAGCCTCTCGGGATTCGCCTTGAATACCCGTCTGTCGTAGGACAAAAGACCGTTAGTTTCGTCCTCGACGTCGGAGAGCTGTGTGTAGACGAATGCCGAAGCACCCCGCTTGGCGAGAGGAATAACCTCGTTTTCGTAGAGTGCGACCAGCGCGTCCTCGAATTTTCCTTGCTCGTCAAAGCTCTTATATCCGTAGTTAGCCTCGCTGAAAAGATGTCCTTCGCATCTGTAGGAGTAGCCTCCGAACTCGCTTATAAC
>JAZSIJ010000084.1:0-2480 GCA_045533755.1 Eubacteriales bacterium
GGAGTTAAAAGTTGGTGATGTTATCGTAAGCGGACCTGACGCTGATATTAAACCCGGTAATGCATTACCCCTCGTTAATATCCCCGTAGGTACCTTTATTCACAATATCGAGCTTTATCCCGGAAAGGGTGCTCAACTTGCCCGCTCTGCCGGTAACATGGCACAGCTTATGGCTAAGGAGAACGGCACGGCTCAGGTCAGACTTCCCTCGGGCGAGGTTCGTATAGTCCGTCTTGAGTGCAAGGCTACTATCGGCCAGGTAGGTAACCTTGAGCACGAGACAATCAAGCTCGGTAAGGCGGGTAAGACTCGTCACAAGGGTATCCGTCCCACCGTTCGCGGTTCTGTAATGAACCCCTGCGATCACCCTCACGGCGGTGGTGAAGGTAAGTCCCCCGTTGGCCGTCCCGGACCTGTTACTCCTTGGGGCAAGCCTGCTCTCGGTTACAAGACCAGAGACAAGAAGGCAAGGACCAACAAGTTCATCATTAAGCGCAGAAACGCGAAGTAATTGAAGGGAGAATGACGAAATGAGTAGAAGCTTAAAGAAGCCCCCCTACGTTGAGGCAAAGCTCTTCAATCGCGTGGAGGCAATGAACGAAAAGAATGAGAAGAAGGTTATCAAGACCTGGTCCCGTTCTTCCACTATTTTCCCCGAGTTCGTAGGACACACTATTGCGGTTTACGACGGCAGAAAGCACGTTCCCGTATATGTGACCGAGGACATGGTAGGACACAAGCTCGGTGAGTTTGCTCTTACCCGTACCTTTAAGGGACACGCGGGCTCAAAAACATCGAACAAGTAAGAGACAGGAGGAATTTCCGTAATGGAAGCAAAGGCACATCTTAAATATGTGAGAATTTCTCCGCGCAAGGTTCAGATAGTTCTTGACCTTATCAGAGGCAAGGATACCGACATGGCTATGGCTATCCTTAAGAACACCAATAAGATAGCAAGCGAGTCGCTCATCAAGCTTCTTAAGAGCGCGGTTGCAAATGCAGAGCACAATTTCAATATGGACGCTGGAAACCTCTACGTTTCTGAATGCTTCGTATGCCCCGGTCCCACACTCAAGAGGATACAGCCCAGAGCTCAGGGCAGAGCATTCCAGATTCTTAAGAGAACCAGTCACGTAACACTTGTAGTAAAAGAGAAGGAGGTAGGCTGATATGGGACAGAAGGTTAATCCCCACGGTCTTAGAGTCGGCGTAATCAGCAACTGGGATTCCAGATGGTTCGTTTCCGACAAGGATTTTGGCGATACTATCGTATCCGATAACAAAATCAGAAAGTACGTAAAGACCAAGCTTCAGGGTGCAGGCGTTCCCAAAATCGAGATCGAGCGTGACTCGGCTCGCGTAAGAGTATTCATTCAGTGCGCGAAGCCCGGTGTCGTTATCGGACATCACGGCGCAGAGATCGAGAAGCTCAGAGCAGAGCTCGAGGCTATGGTAGGCCGCCCCGTTGTTGTTAACGTAATCGAGATAAAGAATCCCGACGTTAACGCTCAGCTCGTTGCAGAGTCCATCTCGGCACAGCTTGAGAAGAGAGTTTCCTTCCGCCGTGCTATGAAGCTCTCCATCGGCAGAGCTATGCGTCTCGGCGTTAAGGGTATAAAGGTAGCATGCTCCGGCCGTCTTGGCGGCGCAGAGATTGCTCGCTCCGAGCACTACCACGAGGGAACCATTCCGCTTCAGACCCTCAGAGCAGACATCGACTACGGCTTCTTCGAGGCTAACACCACCTACGGTAAGATCGGTGTCAAGGTTTGGATTTACAAGGGTGAGGTCTTCGCAGAGAATGCGGCTCGCCGTGAGAGATCCGACCGCCCCGAGAGACGTCAGAGAAGAAACAACGGCGACAGACGCCCTCAGAACAGAGATGGCGCACGCCGTGACGGACGCGGTTTCAGAAAGAACGCAGAGGAGGGCAATAAGTAATGTTAATGCCTAAGAGAGTTAAGTTCAGACGCGTTCAGCGCGGAAGACTTACAGGTAAGGCCCTTCGCGGCAACAGAATAACCAACGGCGCTTACGGTCTCGTAGCCCTTGAGCCCGCTTGGATCACTTCCAATCAGATCGAGGCTGCCCGTATCGCTATGACCAGATACGTAAAGCGTGGCGGTCAGGTTTGGATCAAGATTTTCCCCGACAAGCCCATAACCGAGAAGCCTGCCGAGACCCGAATGGGTTCAGGTAAGGGCTCGCCTGAGTACTGGGTAGCAGTCGTTAAGCCCGGACGCGTTATGTTCGAGATGGACGGCGTTACTCCCGAGCAGGCAAGAGAGGCTATGCGTCTTGCGGCTCACAAGCTTCCTATTAAGTGCAAGTTCGCGCTCAAGGAAGACCTTGAAAAGAACGAGGAGGCCCGCAACGCAACCATGCAAAGTTGTTTTCCCTGCGCCTCGGAGTATAACTCCGAGGCGGCACGGATGATACGGCAGGACTGCTGCACGCTCAGGCGCCGGCCATCGCGCGCC
>JAZSIJ010000098.1:0-3478 GCA_045533755.1 Eubacteriales bacterium
GCAGCGGGATATTATGAGTTTGAAAAAGGTAATTTTGCCGATTCGTCACTCAATGCGAGTGCTCTTGATTCGGTATCTTAAGTAGAATAGATGGAAAGTATTGATAAGGTAAAGGGAACTTACGAAAAGAGAATGGCAGATGAGCCCAAGCCCCAGGTCTCGGAGGCAGTTGTCCGTCGTCTTCCAAGGTATCATAGGTATCTTGGCGAGCTTCTGCGTATCGGAAAGCTGCGCATATCCAGCGGTGAGCTTTCCCGAATGATGGGTACTACCGCCTCTCAGATACGCCAGGACTTTAACTGCTTCGGCGGCTTCGGTCAGCAGGGCTACGGCTATAATGTCAAATATCTCCACGGTAAGATAAGTGAGCTTCTCGGTGTTACGAAGGGCTATAATGCCATTATAGTAGGCGCGGGAAACCTCGGGCGCGCGCTTGCCGCCACGCACATGTTCGAAAGACGCGGCGTGAACCGTCTTGCGCTCTTCGACTCAAACCCCGAGATAATCGGAACCGAAATATACGGTCTCCCCGTATATTCAGTAGATGCGCTCGGTGACTTTTGCCGTGACCGTTCGGTCAGCATCGGAGTGCTTACCGTTCCCAAGGAAGCGGCATACGACGTCGCCGTAATTATGGCGGAGGCGGGAGTTCTCGGCATATGGAATTTCGCAAATATGGAGCTCAAGCTCCCCGAGCATAAGGACGTCATCGTCGAGAACATTCACCTCGGCGACTCGCTTATGTCGCTTTGCTACGAAATCAAAACCAAATACAACGAAAGCGAGCAGGACTCTTTAGATGAGTAAGCTTAATTTAACGAAAAACGATCTTAACACCACTGCCACGCAGAGCTTCCGCGAGGCGTCGGCAGAGGAGCTCCGCGTCCTTGTCGCCTTAATAGAGCTCTGCGGCCGTGACTTCACGCTCACAGAGCTTGCACAGCGCTCCGCCGTATCAACCGCGCGGGCAAGGGCTGCTATGGCACTTTGGCAGGCGGAGGGACTGTTTGGCGAAGACGGCAACAGAACAGACTCCCACGAAGACAACGTAAAAGACGAGTTCCCCGAGCGCTTCTCCGCCGGAATGTATGAGGAGACGGCGTTAAAGACCGCAAAAACCGTCAGAGACGGTGAGCTTGCCGAGCTTCTTGCCGAATGTGCCGCGCTTATGGGCAAGCCTGCCCTGACCACCGAAGAGGTCAAGAAAATAACCTCGGTATACAGTCAGCTCTCGCTCAGCGAAGAGTTTATCTTCACGCTCGCAGCGCACCTTGCAGAACAAAACAAGCTATCTGCTACAAGGCTTGCAAAAAAAGCAGAAAAGCTTGTCGAGAGTGGCATTGATACCATCGAGGCACTGGGCGTATACATAGAAAACGAAGGGCGCGAGAGCGGAACCGACAGAGAGTTCCGAAGAATATTCGGCATCTACAACCGCAATCTCTCGAAATCAGAACGCGAATACTTCAGAAAATGGAGCGAGGACTACTCCTTTGACGTGGAAATCGTCAGCGAGGCTTACGGAATTATGACGAAAAACCATTCAAGCTCTGACGTTTCGTTTTCTTACATCGATAAAATCCTTACCAGATGGCACGAATGCGGCTGTACTACCCTTGCCGCCTGTCTCGCACAGTCTGAGATAGACAAAAAGGAGCTTGCCGCCAAGAAGCCAGAAAGGCAGGGATACGCCAAGCCGGAAAAAAAGCCGAAATTCGTTGATTTTGACGTCAACGACGTATTCAAGCGAGCACTTGAGCGAAGCTACGGCGCCGACAAAAAAGACAACTAAAGTTTACAAAATAGCATTTTCCCTTGCAAAAAGGAGGATTTATGTACACTTATGATAATTTCCAAAGGGTAAAAGAGGAGCTTGAAGCGAGCAGAAGACGTGCGCGTGCAGAAGCCGAGGAGCGTTCAGCCTCACTCGCCGAAAAATCGCCCGAAATTGCCGCAATAGACGAGGAATTACGCGGCACGGGTATGCTCATTTTTAAAACCGCTTGCTCGGGCGGGGATATAGAGCCAATAAAGGAGCGAAACGTCAAGCTTAACCGAAGAAGGCGCGAGATAATGCTCTCTCTCGGCTATCCCGAGGACTATACCGAGCCGAAATATTCCTGCCCGGTCTGCTCCGACGTGGGATTTATTGACGGAGTTAAAATATGCGGCTGCTTCAGAGAGCGGCTTTTCACGCTCAACGTAGCCTCATCGGGAATGGGAAATCTCATAACCAAGCAGTCCTTCGACAACTTTGACCTTGAGTGGTACAGGGGCGACGACGAGGTTTATAACCGCATGGCGGCAACGCTTACGTCGGCAAAAAAATACGTCGAGGACTTCCCCACCGCGCGAGGAAATTTGCTCCTTTTAGGCAACACGGGTACGGGCAAAACCCATATTTCCACCTCTATTGCAAGAGAGATTATATCGAGGGGCTACTCGGTGCTTTATGACAGTGCCGAAAACATTCTCACGGATTTTGAGGCCGACAAATTCAAAAGCGGCTACGGTCCGTACGAGCCGAAATCCGACAAATATATGGAATGTGACCTATTGATAATTGACGATTTGGGAACAGAATTTTCCTCTCAATTTTCAACGGTCGCTCTCCTTAATCTCATAAACACAAGGCAAAACAAGGGCTTGGCAACGATAATTTCGACCAACCTTTCGCCCGAAGACCTCGCCGCGCGCTATGACGGCAGAATTTATTCGAGAATCGTAGGCTCGGATTATCAAATTCTCGCTTTTGTAGGTCGTGACCGCAGGCTATTCGGCTAACTCTGCAAATAAATTTAAGCTAAAATCAAAGCCTTGAGCATAAAAAGCGCTTTTTACCCGACAGCTCACCGAGCACCGAGGAAAAAAGCGCTTTTCTGTTTTATCCCACTATTTTGGGCAAGATTGACAAATGCGAACAAAAAAATTCGTCATAAATGCCGAACCAAGAAATGAATTTAAGTATTGCAATCAACGACAATTTATGAAAAAATAATTATTACATAAAATATTTTTGAAAGCGAGTAAAATTACCATGAAAACAAGCCTCAAATTATTGCTTCTGGCTATCTGTACCATTCTCTGCTTCTCGCTCCTTACGGCGTGTAACGGAAATGGCGACGACTGGAATCCCAGCGGCAAGGACGTTACGCTTATTGCCAAGGGTGACTCCGCTAAGTACCTCTGTGTTTACGATGGAAACAGCCTGACGGCAAAGAACGCCGCCCTTTCCTTTAAGTCGAAGCTTGGCGCAAACGGCCTTAAGTGTGTACAGACAATCTTCGGTCACACGTCGGAGAGGTCGGATTATGAAATTCTCTTCGGCGAAACCGACAGAGAAGCGTCAAAGATAGCCACCGAGCTCCTCAAGGAAAAGATTGCCGAGAACAAGGAGGCTTATCACTGGGTATTCTACTACAGAGACGGTAAGCTTGCCATAGTTGCAAGCGACGAGGTTGCTTACGGCTTTGCAGTA
>JAZSIJ010000012.1:0-8017 GCA_045533755.1 Eubacteriales bacterium
GAATAATGTTTATGGGTACGCCCGAAATAGCGGCTACCTGCCTTGACAGGCTGGTTGCCGACGGTCACTCGGTCGTCGCCTGCGTTACGGGCGAGGATAAGCCTCGCGGCAGAGGAAAAATAATGACTCCCACCCCCGTGAAAACGGCGGCTATGGGGCACGGAATATCCGTGTACACCCCCAAAACGCTTCGTGACGAGGCGTTCCTTGAAATACTGCGCGAGGTGAACCCCGAGCTTATAGCAGTCGTTGCATACGGCAAGATATTACCACCGTCGGTGCTGGCCTTTCCGAAGCACGGCTGTATCAACGCGCACGTTTCGCTTCTGCCGAAATACAGGGGTGCTGCCCCAATGCAGAGGGCAATAATAAACGGCGAGAGTGAGACCGGCGTGACTATTATGTATATGAACGAGGGGCTTGATACGGGAGATATTATAACCGCGGAGGCATTCCCGATAGGTCCTACCGACGATTTTGAAACGGTACACGACACCTCGGCAGAGATAGGTGCAAGGCTTCTCTCCGACGTCGCCTATGCAATAGAGCGCGGAGAGGCAAGGAGAGTGCCGCAGGACAGCGCGCTCGCCTGCTATGCAGAGAAAATAGAGAAGTCGGATTGTAAACTAGACTTTACAAAATCGGCGCGTGAGCTTGATTTTAACATAAGAGGCGTCACTCCGATTCCGGGGGCGTTTGCCTACCTTAATGGCAAAATGCTGAAGATATGCAAGGCGCGTCCCACCGACGAGTGCGGCGAGGCGGGCAGAGTTATATCGGCAGACGCTACGGGCGAGGGCTATTTCACGGTAGCCTGCGGGGAGGGCTCTCTGAGGGTTCTTACGGTAATCCCCGAGGGAAAGGGAAAAATGAGCGCGGGAGATTTCCTTCGCGGCAGAAAAATTGCAGTGGGGGATATTCTTGAATAATGACGGTTCGTGAAATCGCCCTTGCGCTTCTCTCTGAGATAGAGGCGCAGGAAAAGTACGCAAATCTCGCCTTGAACTCGCACCTTACCGACGCGCTTGCTCCAAAGGATAAGAGAATGCTCACGGCACTGCTCTATACCACAGTCGAGCATAAGCTGACCTACGATTATTATATAGGCTATCTTTCGGGCAGAAATACGAAAGACATAGCACCCCGTGTTAAAAATATACTGCGGCTTGGGCTTTGTCAGATACTCGATATGAAGTCAACACCTGACTTTGCCGCCGTGAACGAGACGGTCAAGCTTGCCAAAAATCAGGGCGAGCGTGCCTTTGTCAACGGAGTGCTCAGACGCACCGTGCGCGAGCGTGAAGTGCTTCCCCTGCCCGACAGAAGCAAAAACTCCGCGCGCTATCTTTCGGTGAAGTATTCCTATCCGCAGAGCACCGTCAAGCGCTTTATATCGGCACTTGGCGAGGAGGATACCGAAAGACTTCTTTTGGCGTTTGAGAACAATAATTATACCGACCTTACGGTAAATACTATGAAAATTACACCCGCCGAGCTTGCAGAAAGACTTCGGGCAGACGGATTTTCGGCTCGTGTTCACGAGGTCTCCCCGATAACCGTCAGAATTGACGGCTCGTGTGACCCGAGAGAGCTTTTCGGCTTCTCCGAGGGACTCTTCTTCGTGCAGGATGCAGCCTCTGCCATATCGGCGTTGGCGCTCGGTGCTCGTGCAGGCGAGCGCATAATAGACGTCTGCGCCTGCCCCGGCGGAAAGAGCTTTGCCTCGGCAATTCTTTCGGGTGATGCGGCTGAGATTTTATCCTTTGATTTGCACGCGAGTAAGCTCTCGTTGATTGAGAGCGGTAAGGACCGTCTTGGACTTAAATCGGTGACCGTGCGTGAGCGGGACGCCACTCGCCCCGACGAAGCACTCTTCGGTACGGCTGACAAGGTTATCTGCGACGTCCCCTGCTCAGGACTCGGCGTTCTTGCAAAGAAGCCCGATCTGCGCTACAAGGATATAGCAAAAGCGGAGGAGCTTTCTCTGCTCGGCAGGGAGATACTTGAGGCGTCGGCGCGTTATTTGAAGGCCCGTGGAGTGCTCGCCTTTTCAACCTGTACGCTTGAAAAATGCGAAAATACCGATACCGTGTCGAGTTTTATTCACGCACACCCCGAATTTTCGCTCCTTGACTTTGAGGTCTGCGGACTTTCGAGCAATAACGGAGAGCTTACGCTCTATCCTCATATTCACGGTACGGACGGATTCTATATTGCACTTCTCACAAAGAACGGATAGGGACTATGACCAATAGCAAAATAGATATTTATTCAATGACCGAGCTTGAGCTCGTCGAATATTTCGTCTCGATAGGCGAGCCTAAATTCAGGGCAAAGCAGACCTTCGCGGCGGTGGCAGGGGGGCTTTCCATATCCGAGATGACGAATCTTTCGAAGGAGCTTCGCCGCCGTCTTGAAGAGTGCAGTCTTGACACGCTGCCAAGGGTTCGCGAGAAGCTCGTGTCCAAAATAGACGGCACGGTGAAGTACCTCTTCGAGCTTTATGACGGCGCTTGCATCGAGAGCGTGCTTATGAAGTACAAGCACGGCAATACGATATGCATATCAAGCCAGGTCGGCTGCAGAATGGGCTGTAAATTCTGCGCCTCGACGATAGGCGGCAGAGAGCGCGACCTTTTGCCCTCCGAGCTTCTCGGTCAGATTACCGTCGCCTCGCGCGACTCCGGAGAGCGAATTTCCAACGTCGTTATGATGGGCATCGGAGAGCCGCTCGACAATTACGATAACGTCATAAAATTTCTAAAACTCGTCAACGATGAGGGCGGAGTGAATATAGGCTACCGACACATATCGCTTTCCACATCTGGTGTCGTGCCCGGAATACTGCGTCTTGCCGAGGAGGAGCTTCCGATAACGCTCTCGATATCGCTCCATGCGGCAACCGACGAGCGCCGCTCCGAAATAATGCCGATAAATAAAAAGTGGGGTGTGGACGAGCTTCTGTCGGCTTGCGTCGCTTATTATAAAAGAACGGGCAGACGCATATCCTTTGAATATACCTTGATTTCGGGTAAGAATGATACTCCCGACGACGCGAGGCTTCTTGCCTCGGTGCTGAAGTCAGCCTTTCGCGGCACGGGCGCACCGATACACGTAAATCTCATTCGCGTAAACGAGGTAAAGGAAACCGGATTTAAAGCCGGAAGCGTCGGCTCGGCAAATGCCTTTGCCGACGTACTTAACTCGCTCGGTGTGGTAGCAACCGTCAGACGCAGACTGGGCTCTGACGTAAACGCCGCCTGCGGTCAGCTTCGCAGAAAGGCGATGGAAGGCAAAAATGACAACTAAAGCTTACAAAATCGGCAATTGGTAAGAGGGGAAACGCATTGATTAGCGAGAAAAAGGGAAAGGTTATAAAAGGGCTCGGAGGACTATTTGAGGTCAGAATATCCGACACGGGTGAGCATATAGCCTGTCGCGCAAAGGGAACACTAAAGCGTGACGAGGATAAGGTCTTCGTTGGCGACGAGGTCACTGTGACGCTTGATGACACAACGCCCGACGGAGTGGTAATATCAAGGATTTGTGAGCGCCGAAATGCGCTTATCCGTCCGCCTATGGCGAATCTCGATTATCTCTTTATCGTCTTCGCGGCGGCAAAGCCGACGCCTGTCATAGAAACGGTAGATAAGCTGATTTCAATATGTGAGCACAACGGTATAAGTCCCGTTGTAGTTATAACCAAATCGGACGTGGCGGCAGCAGAGGAATACGAGAAGATATACAGACTTTCGGGTATACCTGTGTTCGTTACCTCCTCTGCGAGCGGTGAGGGAACAGAGGCGCTCTCGAATTACGTAGCAGAAAATATTACCGAAGGTAAAACGGCGGCGTTTGCAGGCGCGTCGGGAGTGGGGAAGTCAACGCTTCTTAACAGCCTTTTCCCAACTCTTACGCTGAAGACTGCCGAAATTTCCCGCAAGATAGAGCGAGGCAGACACACCACGCGCCACGTTGAGATTTTTCCCTTGAGTGAGGGGCTTGGTACGGGATTTCTTGCAGATACCCCCGGCTTTTCTCTCATAGATTTCGCACGGTTTGATTTCTTCTCGCTTGAGGATTTGTTTTCAACCTTCCGCGAGTTTTCGGGATACGTCGGGAAATGTCGCTATGCCGACTGCTCTCACACAGGCGAGGGCAAGGAGGAGTGCGCTTTGGCAAGAGCTGTGGAAGAGGGAAGAATTGCCGCCTCACGCCTTGAGTCCTATCGCTCTCTATACAAGATTTTGAAGGAAAAGAAAGAGTATAAATAAATTACATCGTAGCAACGATTCGCACGGATTTTTTGGAAGGAAGTATAAAGTGAGCACAAACAGAAGTTCTTTTACAGGTAAAATAGGCTTTGTTCTCGCGGCTGCAGGCTCGGCTGTGGGACTTGGAAATATATGGCGATTCCCATATCTTGCGGCAAAATACGGCGGAGGTATATTCCTGCTCGTCTATATCGCGCTGTCGGTGACCTTCGGATTTTCGCTTATGGTTGCCGAGATTGCGATAGGAAGAAAAACGGGAAAGAGTGCTATTGAGGCGTTCGGCGCTCTTGACAAAAGATTCTCACCCCTCGGCTTCTTCGCCGCGGCAGTACCTATAATGATTCTCCCATATTACTCGGTCATTGGCGGTTGGGTGCTAAAGTATATGTTCGGCTTTATGACCGGCTCTGCCGGCGCTATGGCAGACAGCTCGTACTTTAATAATTACATCGCCTCGGCGGGCGAGCCGCTTTTATGGTTTGCCGTCTTCATCGGTGCGACCGCCATTATCGTCCTCTTTGGCGTTGAGAAGGGAATAGAGAAGGTCAGCAAGGTTATGATGCCTGTCCTGATTGCACTCACACTCGTTATTGCCGTCTACACCATTTTTACTATGGACGGTGCGTGGGATGGCGTACTCTACTACCTTACGCCCGACTTCTCGAAGTTCTCGATTATGACCGTCGTCGCGGCAATGGGACAGCTCTTCTATTCTATGTCGCTGGCGATGGGCATAATGATAACCTTTGGCTCTTATATGAAGAAGGACATCAATATTGAAAAATCGGCAAAGCAGATTGAAATATTTGACACGGGTGTCGCCTTCCTTGCCGGTCTTATGATAATTCCCGCCGTTTTTGCCTTCTCGGGCGGCGATGAGACGGCGCTCGGTCAGGGCCCCGGACTTATGTTCGTCACGCTTCCCAAGATATTCGACGCCATGCCCGGCGGCAGCATAATCGGCGCTGCGTTCTTCGTTATGGTGCTTCTCGCCGCGCTCACCTCGTCAATCTCGCTTATGGAAACTATAGTTTCCATCTTTATGGATAAGCTTAAGATAGGCAGAAGGACGAGTTGTCTTATAGTGCTCGGAATTTTGGTTCTTCTCGGCGTCCCCTCTTCGCTTGGATACAGCGTATGGAGTGAGGTCAAAATACTCGGTATGCAGATACTCGATTTCTTTGACTTTGCCTCCAACAGTATTCTTATGCCGATAATCGCCTTCTTCACCTGTATCTTCGTTTCCTTTATCATCAAGCCGAAGACGGTTATCGAGGAGGTTGAGCTTTCGGGTAGATTCAAGTGGCGCGGACTTTTCGCTGTCGTTATAAAGTACGTCGCCCCCGTGTGTATTCTTGCGATACTTGTATCTGCAATCCTTTCGGCATTTGGAGTGTTTATCATATAACACCTCGCTCAAAAGGGGAATGAAATGGTGTAAACTTTGGTTTACATTTGCTATTATAACAGAAAGTTTACAAATATTTTTCCAAAAGCTGATGACAAACGGCTCGGCTTTAGGTTAGAATAAAATAAAAAAGCTCTAGGAGGTATTTACTATGCCAGGACCGGGTGGAGGCGGCGGAGGCGGCTTCGGCGGCGGCTCTCGCGGCGGCGGATTTGGAGGCGGAGGCTTCGGTGGAGGCTTCGGCGGAGGTCACCGGGGACACCATCACGGACATCACCATCATCATTATTTCGGACCGCGTTTTGGCGGTTGGTTCTTCGGACCGCGCTTTTACGGATATGGAGGAGGTTGCCTTGGCGGACTTCTCGGAATGATATTCGTTCCCGTGGTTATGATAGTCCTCATACTCTTCATGCTTATTGGCTCGTTTGGCACGGCACTCGGTAACGTTGCGGGTGGCGGTCAGGTCATCTACGACGAGAGTGTAATGCAGGAGTATGCTGACGAGAGATACGCGGAGGTGTTCGGCAATTACGAGAATTACGAGAACAACCTGCTCGTCGTCTTCCTTACGAACGAGGAGTACGACGGATATTACGCAATAGCGTGGGCGGGATATAATCTTGAGCCTCAAATATACAATCTCTTCGGTGACGAGCGTGCGGCATTCTCTCAGATGATGCTCACTACCGTCAACGACACCTACTATGAAAAATCGCTGTCCAAGGATCTTGAGATGACCATGGATAAGCTGGCAACGAAGATTGAGTCCTTCGGACTTTCGGATTCCTTTGACGACGACCTCGCCTATACGGGTGAGATGCCCCCATCGCGCCTTGTTAACCATTCCACACTCACTATGTCTGATGAGCTGGTTAACGGTGCACTCGAGGACTTCACCGCGAGAACCGGAATACCCGCCGTCATAGTCGTCGACGAGATGGAGGAGGCTATCGGCAAGACGCTTCTTATGCAGGATATATTCCTCGTTATTATTCTTATCGGTCTTGTCGCCCTAGTTATCTTTATGATAGTCAAGGCTGTCAAGGAAAAGAAGAAGTACGGCAATAGCGGCGGAGCTTCGAATAACGGCGCGGGCGATAATAATAGCAACAATAATAACTCTAACTACGGCTTCTACGACGACGGACGTAGATGGTAAAATGAAAATCACGGCTTTCCAAAACGGTCAGCCGTGATTTTTATGCAATTATAGGTTTATTTCTTGCCGTTCCAGCAGTAAGTGCAAAGCTCCGACTCGGGCAGTCCGATAGCGTCGATAAGGTCGTCGATACGAAGATATTTAAGAGAAGTGAAGCCTAGCCTTTCGCATATCACGTCAAGCATCTTCTGATACTTCTCGCTATCAGGGTCAGCGTACTCAAAAAGCACCTCATCTGAGGGGTTGTCGCCCTCAAGCTCGCAAATAACACGTCTTGTGATAAGCTCAAGCTCGGAGTTCGAGCGCGAGAAGTTAAGATATTTACAGCCGAAGAGAATAGGCGGACAGCCGAGGCGGATATGTACCTCCTTGACGCCGTTTTCGTAAAGGAACTCCGCCGTCTCGCCAAGCTGAGTGCCTCTTACTATCGAGTCGTCTATAAGGAGCAGGCTTTTGTCCTGCATCAAATCGTGTATGGGAATCAGCTTCATCTTCGCAATCAGATTGCGCTTAGACTGATAGGGAGGCATAAACGAGCGAGCCCAAGTGGGAGTATATTTTACGAAGGGACGAGCGTAGGGAATATCCGAATCGTTTGAATATCCGAGCGCGTGAGCAATGCCCGAGTCGGGAATACCCGAAACGTAGTCGGCATTGACGGTGTCGCCGTCGCGCCTTGCGAGGTGGCGTCCGCAGGAGTATCTGACGGTTTCTACGTTCTTGCCCTCGTAGCTTGAGGCAGGGTAGCCGTAGTAAACCCAGAGAAACGCGCAGACCTTCTTATCAGAGCCGGGAAGCGCGAGCGTCTTTACCGAGTCTGCCGTCATAACTACGATTTCACCGGGCCCGAGCTCCTTATAGTGCTTGTATCCTAGGTTAAGGTAGGCGAAGCTCTCGAAGCAGGCGCAATAGCCCTCATCCTTCGCCCCTATAACGACGGGAGTTCTTCCGAGCTTGTCGCGTACGACGTAAATTCCGATGGGAGTGAGGATAAGCATGCTGACAGAGCCGTCAATGCGCTCCTGTGCGTAGCGGATACCGTCTATCAGATTATCCTTTTGGGCTATCAGGGCGGCTGTAAGCTCGGTTGGATTTATCTCGCCGTTATGCATCTGCATAAAGTGACTGCCCTTTCCGATTATCTCGTCTGTAAGAGCGTCGAGATTATTGATT
>JAZSIJ010000126.1:0-5110 GCA_045533755.1 Eubacteriales bacterium
AGGGATTGTAAAAAGGCAACCAAAGAATGACAATCCCTCAGTCGCTTCGCGACAGCTCCCTTTGCACAAGGGAGCCTTGAAGCTAAAGCTCTTCTATTCCCACCACCCGGGGTGGTGGATTATTTTCGCTAAAGGCTACATTAGAAAAAGACCAAGCAACCTCGCTTGGTCTTTTCCATTTAGTAATTTAAGAGCGCGAGGTTTCTCTCAACCGTTTTGCGTCCGCGCCATGCGAACGCGCGCTCCGAAAACTCGGCTTTTGTCATTTCGGAAAGGCGTTCGCTTGTAAGACGTGTAATTCTGTCCTCACGGAAGAAGGAAATCGGTGTGATTTTCGGCTCTTTGTTATAGGGACAAACGCTCTGACAGAGGTCGCACCCCCATACCGTGTTAAATTTTCGCATCAAATCGACCTCGTCCTCGGTAAGCTCGCCCTTTCTCTGCGTGATGGCTGAAAGGCAGTCGGGCGACTCTCCCCGAAGCACTCCCGTCGGACAGGCAGACTTGCACGCACCGCAGGATATGCAGTGCCTATGAGGCTTTGCCTCTCCGCACTCACCGAGCGCCTCGGGCGAAATATCGGTGAGGACGTCGGCAATGAATGTGTAGGTTCCGTACTTCTCATTGATAAGAAGCCCCGAATCCCCGAGAAAGCCGAGCCCCGCAGAGAGCGCCGCATCGCGCTCGTCAATAGGCGAGTGGTCACCGTAGCCGGCAGCGCGGCTGTCGGGATAGAGCCTCTGAAGCTCGTCTATAAGCGCACCCGTGTACTCGCGCACGGCTATATGATAATCGCGCGCGGCGGCGTAGCGTGACAGATTTTCGGTGTCGCCGGCATAGTATGGAAGCAAAAACAAAATCGCACTTCTTGGCTTGAAGCTCTCGCGCTCGATAATCGAGACGTTTGTTTCTCTTGCGCAGGAGTAGTCGAGGACGGCGTAATATTCAATTTTCTGCTTTTCAAAAAAGTCCTTAAGCTCTTTTTTCATATCGTCCTCCCATCTTTATCTATTTTATCACGTTTTGTCCTGCTTTGCAATATATTTCTTGACTTTGTACGTAAAATGATGTATAATAGACTGTAAAAATATTTAATTCAGGAGTTCCTATGAGCTTACATACAGGTTTACTCGATTATTTATTCTCAAACAAAATTCTTCCCGCCGAAATATACACGGTGGTATTTTTTGCGGCGGTGCTCGTGGTTATTGCCGTGTCCTATCTGCTCGGCAGTATCAACTCGGCTATCATAGTGTCAAGGCTCGTTTATCACGACGACGTCCGTAAACACGGAAGCGGCAACCCCGGCACGACGAATATGCTCCGCACCTTCGGCAAGAAGGCGGCGCTTATGACGCTTGTCGGTGATATGGCAAAAACCGCACTTTCGATACTTTTTGCAGGCTTTTTCTTTGGATTTTACTATTTTTACGGAGTGAGCATGCACGACGGTCTTTGCTACGTTGCGGGACTTTTCTCGGTGCTCGGTCACGTCTTCCCCATCTACTATAGGTTCAAGGGCGGCAAGGGCGTTCTCTCTACGGCGACTATGGTGCTTATACTCTCACCGCTTCCCTTCCTTGTTTTAATCCTTCTCTTTGTCGCGCTCGTTGCCTGGACGAAATACGTGTCGCTCGGCTCTGTAACGGCGGCGGTTCTCTATCCCGTCGCTCTTCACGCCGCCTTCAAAATACTTGCCCAGCCCCAGAGCGGATTGATTTCGCTATCCACTATAATTCTCGCCATTCTCATCGTTTGGTGTCACAGGGCAAATCTTGAGAGAATTTCGAACAAAACCGAGAACAAGATTTCCTTTAAGAAAAAGAAGCCCGAACCGATAGAAGAGGTCACGGACGGCGATGACGAGGAATGATTTTTGCGAGCTTATACGGCTCGCGGCAGAGCGAGGCGCTCTGCGTAAAATAGTTTTCTCGAAGCCTATCGCGAGCGAAACGAAAAAGGTCGTCGGCAGGCTCACAGAGGTGCGCGGAAGACGCACGCTTGCGCTCGAATATTCTCTTCCCGGCGACACCGTGTCGCAGAAAAATCTGCCTATCTCGGCAATCGGCGAGGAGCTCTCAGGGCTTATCTCGGAATACCGACAGGCAAATCTTATCACCTCGGTGTCAGATGCCGAGTATAAGCGCACGAAGCGCGGCGACGAGGTGTTTCTCGGCGCAGACAGGCTGAAAAAACGGCTCGAAGAGGCTGACGGCGAGAGCTTCGAGGCTAAAATCGAAAGCCTTGACAGAGAGAAAAACCGTATTCTCACGGGTAAGGAAAAGTTCCTCACGGCACTTGGCATCAGCGACAAAAACGGCAGAATACATGACAAAAAGCAGGGGAAGTTCAGGCAAATTAACCGCTTTCTTGAGCATATAGAGGACGTTTACGGCGAGCTTCGCCGCGAGGGTGAGCTTCTCGTTTACGACCTCTGCTGCGGCAAGAGCTATCTTTCCTTTGCGGTTTATTACTATCTCACCGAGATAAAGGGGCGCACGGTGCGCCTTATCGGAGTGGATTTGAAGCGTGACGTTATCGAATACTGCCGGGGGATTGCGCGCGAGTGCGGCTTTCTCGATATGTCCTTCATCTACGACGACGTAAAAAATACCGTTCGCTCGGCTGAAGGTGAGCCTGATATGGTAATTTCGCTTCACGCCTGCGACGTTGCCACCGACGTGGTTATAAATTCGGCTATTGAGCTCGGAGCAAGAGTAATTCTCTCTACTCCCTGCTGTCACAGATATTTGAACGGTAAAATTACCGCAGGCGAGCTGTCCTTCGTGACGAGACACCCTCATCTTTCAAACAAGCTCGCCGAGGCTTTTACCGATGCTTTAAGAGTCTCCAGGCTCAGAGCACATGGCTACTCGGTCACGGTATCGGAGCTGACCGACCCCGAAAATACTCCAAAAAACACGCTTATCCGCGCTATAAAAAAGAGCCCCTCCGAGCGCGAGCTTGAGAAAAGGCGCGCCGAATACGAGGCGGCACTCGCGTTCATTCTCGGCGACGGCAAGGATAGCTATCTTAAAGGTATATGATATGATTTTTATTACTCACAGCGCCTCCGAGACCGAGGCTGTCGGAGAGAGGCTTGCCCGCGCTCTTGAGGAGAGTGGCGAGGGGCGCGCATTTATCGCGCTTCGCGGCGAGATGGGCGTTGGCAAGACGGCGTTTACGCGAGGCTTTGCAGCTCACTTCGGCGTCACCTCGGTGAAGAGCCCCACCTACACCATAGTCAACGAGTATAGGGGACGCGCAGGGATTTTCCACTTTGATATGTATCGCATTGAGGGCTCGGAGGACCTGGCGTCGATAGGCTACGACGACTACGTCAGGGCAGACGGCTACTGTATTGCCGAATGGTCTGAAAACATCGAGGAGGATATTCCCGATGATGCGGTCTTCGTCACCGTGTCGCGCACGGACGAGGGCGAGGACTGTCGAAAAATAGAGATTTCAGGTATAGAGATATGAAGATTTTAGCCCTTGACACAACTGCAAAGACGGCATCCGTAGCCGTCACCGAAAACGAGCGTGTGCTCGGTGTGTGTAATATTGACAACGGTCTTACGCAGAGCGAGCTTATTCTTCCTATGGCGGAAAGACTGCTCGCCTCGCTTGGTATGTCCTTTTCGGATATTGATCTTTACGCCGTGACGGTTGGACCCGGCTCGTTTACAGGCGTACGAATAGGCGTTTCGACGGTAAAGGGACTCGCGTTTGGAAAAAATATCCCCTGTGCCGCCGTATCAACGCTTGAGGCTCTTGCCGAAAACGCGGCGGGTCTTCGAGGTCTTATCGTACCCTGCATGGACGCGCGTCGGGGACAGTTTTACACCGCGAGCTTCTCGTCTGACGGCGAGGCTATGACAAGGCTTACGCCCGACAGAGCAATCTCGGCGGAGGCTCTTGCAGAGGAGCTTCGTGATTTCGGGGGTGACGTATACGTCACGGGCGACGGATATGAGGTCGCGCACAGGCTTCTCTCCTCTCTCGGAGTGCGGCTTGCCAAAACGCCTGAGCTTCTTCGCGTAGCAAACGCAGCGTCTATCGCAAAAATAGCGAAGCGAATGCAGGAGCGCGGAGAGTGCGTCAGTGAGAGCGAGCTTCAACCGACCTACCTCAGAATTCCGCAGGCAGAGCGCGAAAGACTTGAAAGAGAAAAAAACAGCATATAAGCTGCTAACGAAACGGAGAATAAAAATGAGAAAAATTTATATTGGCGCTGACAGCGCGGGCTATCTTCTTAAAGAGGACTTCAAAACCTACCTCACCGCAAAGGGCTACGAGGTAACAGACTGCGGAACCGATTCCGAGGCGTCCTGCCACTACCCCGAATTTGCGTCGGCGGTATGCAAGAGCGTGCAGAGCGAGGGAGATACCGCCTTCGGTATCCTTATCTGCGGTACGGGTATCGGAATGTCCATGTGCGCGAACAAATATAACGGTATCCGCGCGGCAGTTTGCGGTGATACCTATTCGGCAAAAATGACGAGATGCCATAACGACGCAAACGTACTCTGCATCGGAGCGAGAGTTACCGGCTCCTGCCTTGCAACAGATATCCTCGACGCCTTTCTCGGCGCGGAATTTGAGGGCGGACGCCACGCGGTGCGCGTCGGTATGATTGCCGATATCGAGAAAAGCCAGAAGTAACTGAAAGAGGCTGGCGCATTTGGGCGCAACCGAAAATGACCTAAAGATGTGAAAAAAGCTCAAAAATGAACAAATGAGCTAAGAAATATTATATGAGGTTGAAATTCTACGAATTTCTCCATTAAATCAAGGTCATTTTCTATCTCCGTTTTCGCCCTCTCGACGTACCTATGTACGCCTTCGGGTCGAATAACGAAGATTTTCGCTCCAAATCCCCCTAGCCCCTACGCATTCGAGGGTAGCTCAAGTTTTTTTGAACTTGAGCTACCCTCTTCTCAAAAATAGAATCCTATTTCTTGAGCACAAATAAATACTCGTGCGCAAGCAAAAGAAAATTGTACTTTACGCTATTGGTTTTCCAATATCCCGTTGCCTTGCAATTATGTTGCTCTTTGATAATCAGCTCTTTCAGTTTAAATCCTGAATCTTCAAAGATACGCATAAC
>JAZSIJ010000002.1:0-5031 GCA_045533755.1 Eubacteriales bacterium
AGAGCAGAAAACGGCGTAGGCGATATATACGATGACGAACGTGAGCGCATCGGGAAGTGCCGCGCCTATGGGCGCGAGGAAAAATGAGTTGCATCTGAAGAACATATAGTCTGTGCCGAGAATGATATTTGCGGTATTCGCAAACAGCGACATTATGTAGGCAGGAATTACCGAAAGGAAGCAATCAAATATATTTTCGGCGTGGTCAAATCTATGGTATCCCGATGTCATAAGGACGAATGCGGTGAAGACTATTGCACCGTGGTAGAAGAAGGTCTGGAAGCCGGGAAATGATATTGCCGAATAGCTACCGAGTATAGTAGCGGGATAAACGAAGTTTATAAGACCGCCGATAAGACCGAGCGTGCACACGTATCCCGCGGCGGCGTTTCTCACTCGTCCCTTACCCCAAATGACGAAGGGCATAGCGTACATCCATATACTGCAGGGATAAACGGGCAGATTTCCTCCGAGCTCGAACTGCACCTTGCGTCCGGATAGGCACTCCCAGGTGAGCTTTGCTGCTTCGGCAAGAGTTAACACAGCCCACAGAACAGTGAATACAATCTTGATTTTTTCCTCCGGGAGCCGTCTGACTGCTAAAATGCCGGCTATCACTATGGCAGCGATTATAGCTGCGAACACGAAATGAAGAGGGGTGAACATCGTCCCCGGAATTTTATCGGCAGAGGGAAGAAAATCCTTGTGTGTGAAAAAATTGCGTATCAAGTCGCCAAAGCCAAAGGCCTTGGAGCTTAACAAAAAGTTAAATGACATATCTTAAAAGCCCCTTTTCATTATTGGCAAACGCCGATACTATTATATATCTAATGAAAATCCGGTGCAATGGCTTTAAGGTATATTTAAGGAAATTTAATTTTTGCAGCTTATCGGAGTAATGCCGTAGTGCTTTTTGAAGAGCCTTGAAAAGTAGCCGTAGTTATCGTATCCAACCGCCTCGGACACCTCAGAGAGCGACATTCCGCCCTCGCGTATCATATCTCTTGCAAGTGAGAGCCGCTTTCGGTTAATGAACTCAGACACCGTCATTCCCATCTCACGCTTGAAAAGAAAGGCGGTATACTCTCGTGACAGGTGCAGACGTTTTGCAATTTGTGATAAGCCTATTCGTTCCTTTATGTGCTCGTTTACATAATCAATAGCGCGGGCGACGTGCAGGTTGTGGCTCTCCCTTTCCTTCATTTCGGTCAGCACCTCCAGAATGTACGAGGCTACACACGCCGCCTTTTGCTCGGCTCTGCGTTCGTCGGGCAGGTGGCTTGGTGTGAATGCGTCGAAAAGCGCCCGTATCTCGTACGTCGCGCCACCCTTTATCAGCGTCGGGAGGTCAATTTTTCCCTCGCAATAAAAATTGAAGCTGACGTAATGTACCTGCTCTGATAGCGGAACTCTGGTTCTCAATGTGCCGGGTGGCAAAAGGATTATATCTCCCGCCTCGGCCGTCAGCTTTTTGTCATCGGCAGTGTAAACGAGCCTTCCCTTGAAAACCAATGTCATATCGTAATAATCAATTTCAGTAGGTGCGATCCCGGCTGATTTTGAAAGGACTACGTTGCAGAAATGACCTACTTTACTGACAATATACACGCTAAAATCTCCATAAAATCTTAATTTAGTGCAAAAATACTCAAAACAGCATAAAATAGTCTATTGTATGTTTTTGTCCGATGCTTTATTATATAATAAAGAATATTTATTGTCAACAAAAAAAGGAGAAAAAATATGAAAACATTACTTTTGGGAGATTTTTATCCTCATCGCGCCGATGTCGCAAAGCTATTTATTGAGGGGGATTTGGAGGCTCTCTTCGGAGATTCTCTTTCGCTTTTTGAGGACAAGGATTTTGTCGCGGTTAACCTTGAGTGTGCCATTACCGACAAGGATACCGCTATAACTAAGCACGGCCCGAACCTTAAAGCACCCATCGACAGCGTGAACGCAATGAAGAAGCTCGGTATTAACCTCGCCGGGCTCAGCAATAACCACGTGTTCGATTTTGGCATTCCCGGAGCTATCGATACCATGGAAACGCTCACAAAGGCGGGAATTGACTACACCGGCTTTGGCGAGAATTACGAGGATTCGAGAAAGAATTACATATTTGAGAAAAACGGCGAGAAAATTGCCGTTATTGCAGTCTGTGAGCACGAGTATTCCTACGCAAAGCCCGACAAAATGGGCTCGCGTCCGTTTGACGAATTTGACACTATCGAGGATATAAGACATGCAAATGCAGAGTGCGACCGCGTTGTAGTTATGTATCACGGCGGTAAGGAGCATTGCCGTTATCCCTCACCCCGTCTTATGCGCGTCTGTCGCGCAATGGTAAGAGCCGGCGCTGACGTCGTGCTTTGTCAGCATACCCACTGCATCAGCTGCTACGAAAACTACGAGGGGGGACATATTCTCTATGGTCAGGGCAACACGCACTTCCTTTGGTCGCGCCCCGAGGAATGCTGGGGAAGCGCTCTCGCAGTAGAGTACGATACCGTATCGGGAGAGATAGGGTTCATTCCTCTTCACACACCCAACACCGACGATGAGTGCGGTATTTCGCTTGCAAAGGGCGAGGAGAGAGATGAGATAATGAAGGGCTTTGCCGCGCGCTCGGCAAGTCTTCTTGACGGTACATGGATTGATGGATGGCGCGAATTCTGTGCGTCGGTGGAAAAGCAGTACACCCGCGCCGTCGCAAGGGCAAGCGCTCCCGAATGTACCGAGGCAGACAATCTTCAGTTCGCGCACTATCTTGACTGCGAGGCGCATCTTGACGTCTTCCGCGAGCTTTATCAGACACTTCATATGAAGGATTTTAACTATTGATTACCCTTTGCGGTGAGCCTGTAATCAGGCTCACCGCCTCTTTTTTGAATATCGGTAAATATTAAAAAACGCCTACTTGCATTTTTTTATCCTATATGATAAAATATAAGGAAAAGGAGGGGTATTTATGTTTTCAAGAGTATACGTTGAGATAACTAATAGCTGTAATATGAATTGCTCCTTCTGTCATGGAACGAGCCGTCCGCCGCGCAGTATGTCGCGCGAGGAATTCAATACCGTCTGCGAGAGGCTCGAGGGTGTTACGAAATACCTGTACTATCATATTATGGGTGAGCCGCTTACCCATAGAGAGCTTTCGGATTTTATCAAAATAGCCTCGGGCTACGGATACAAGTCGGCGATAACTACGAACGGCACTTTTCTTGGGCGGCGTGGTGATGAGCTTATTGCGGCAGGGGTCTACAAGGTCAGCATTTCTCTTCACAGCTTTGAGGAGGGAGGCGACGATAGCTTTGATACGTACCTCGACACCTGCTTTGATTTCGCAAAAAAGGCGTCATCTGCAGGAGTCTTGACGGTATTCCGCCTCTGGAACAGAGGATGTGACGGCGGAAGAAACGAGTACGTTTTAGATAGAATGAAATCTTCGATTGACGGCGAGTGGAAATGGTCGGACAGGGGTGCGAGAATACGCGACAAGCTTCATCTCGAGTGGGGTGACCGCTTCGTATGGCCGGATATAGAAGCCGCGGATATGGGTGAGAGCGTTTTTTGTTACGGTCTCAAGGACCACTTCGGAATACTCTCCGACGGCAGAGTCGTACCATGCTGTCTTGACGCCGACGGTGCGGTTACGCTTGGCAATATATTCGAGGAAGATATTCAAAAAATTCTTTCGGATGACAGGGCAAGAGCGATAGCCGAGGGCTTTAAAAATCGACACGCTACCGAGGAGCTATGCCGAAAATGCGGCTACGCAAGACGTTTTAAATGAGGGACTAAACTATGAATGTAAACATAACTTTACATAAAGATGTCACGGAAATACTTGAACGTCTTGAACGCGCAGGCTTTGAGGCGTATGCCGTCGGCGGCTACGTGCGCGACGCGCTTCGTGGGGAGAGTGCGGGGGACTGCGATATAACAACAAGTGCTCTGCCCGAAGAAACCAAGCAAGTATTTGCGGACGAGCGCACTATTGATACCGGAATAAAGCACGGTACGGTTGCACTGATATATAACGGTACGCCCTATGAAATTACGACATACCGCGTTGACGGAGATTACACCGATAAGAGACACCCGGATACAGTCAGCTTTAAAGCCTCGCTTGAGGAAGACCTTGCTCGTCGAGATTTTACGGTCAACGCTATGGCATATTCGCAGAAGCGAGGACTTGTAGACATCTATGGCGGAAGAGAGGATTTAGAGCGCGGCATAATAAGGGCTGTCGGCAATCCTAAGCGACGATTTACCGAGGACGCGCTCAGAATATTGCGCGCTCTTCGCTTTGCTTCTGTTCTGGATTTTGAGATAGATAACGCAACACGCCTTGCCGCCTTTGAGCTAAAAGAGCGCCTTGCGAGTGTTTCTGCCGAGCGCGTGCTAGTTGAGCTTCGTAAGCTTATCGGCGGTAGAGGGGCGCACAGAGTTCTGACAGATTACGGCGAGATTATATCCGATAGGCTTCTTGGGATTGATGCTATAAGGCTTCCCGAGGCAAGTGATTTTGCAAAAATGACAGCCGACGAGCGTATGATTTCGCTCTTTTATCTCTCGTCAAGTGAGCCTGCCACAGCCTTTGAAGCCTCGATGCGTGCGCTCCACGCCGACAGAAGAGCCGAGCGCTTTGGCACCTCGGTGCTTAGTGTTATGGCGTCGGATTTGTGCGGTGACGCTCTTTTTGAGCTTGTGTTGGACGAGGGCACATCGGTTGCGCTGACGGCGCTTTCCTTAAAGGCGAGGCTTGGCGGCGGGGCAGAAGACCTCGAGCGGCTTCGTGAGCTTCTTTCAAGCGGCAGACCGTGTAAAATTTCCGAGCTTAAAATAGGCGGCAGAGATATAATCGCTCTTGGCATCGTCGGTGAAAAGGTAGGCGAGCTTTTGCGCTCTTCCGTGCTTGCGGTAATGCGCGGTGAGCTTGAAAACGATAAGAGTGAGCTTTTAGCATATATCAAAAAAGCAAAATAAGCATATACTTACGGCAGGAGGTATGCCGTGATGAAG
>JAZSIJ010000069.1:0-43294 GCA_045533755.1 Eubacteriales bacterium
CCATTGAGGGTGGTACGCACGAAACAGGCTTTAAATCGGCTCTCACAAAGGCAATAAACGACTACGGAAGAAACAAGGGAATTATCAAGGGTGATGATAAGGGTCTTTCGGGCGACGACGTTCGCGAGGGACTTGTGGCTATTATTTCGGTAAAGCTCACCGACGCGCAGTTTGAATCGCAGACCAAGGCAAAGCTCGGTAACTCCGAGATACGCCGCCTCGTTGATAATATTGTTTCGGAGAAGCTCTCGGAATTTCTTGAGGAGAATCCCGCCTCGGCAAAGATGATTATAGAAAAGGCTATGGCGGCAAACCGCGCAAGAGAGGCGGCGCGCCGTGCCCGCGAGATGTCGAGAAAGAAGAACGCTCTCGAGGTTTCGACACTTCCGGGAAAGCTTGCTGACTGTAACGAGCGTGATTCAAGATACACCGAGGTCTATCTCGTAGAGGGAGATTCGGCAGGCGGCTCTGCAAAGAACTGCCGCGACAGCCGTTTCCAAGCTATTCTTCCTCTCAGAGGTAAGGTTCTCAATGTTGAAAAGTCAAGACTTGACAAGGTTTATTCCAACACCTCTATAATTCCTATCATTCAGGCTCTCGGATGCGGTATCGGAGACGACTTTGATATAAACAAGCTCCGCTACGGCAAGATTGTAATTATGGCAGATGCCGACGTTGACGGCTCGCATATAAGAATACTTCTTCTTACCTTTTTCTTCCGTCATATGAGACCGCTTATCGAGCAGGGACACATATACCTCGCACAGCCCCCGCTTTATAAGGTTTATAAGGGTAAAAATCTCCGTTACGCCTTCTCCGAGGAGGAAAAGGATAAGTACGTAGAGGAGCTTGGCACGACGGGCGTGCAGTCCGAGAGATATAAGGGTCTTGGAGAGATGGATCCCGAGCAGCTTTGGGACACCACTATGAACCCCGAAACGAGAACTCTTCTCAAGGTAACCGTTGAGGACGCTATAAAATGCGACGAGATATTCTCCGTCCTTATGGGTGATATGGTTGAGCCGAGAAGAGAATTTATAACCGCAAACGCGAAGTTTGTTGAAAACCTCGATATATAAGGGGCTGCCATATTTGGAAAGACCGAAAAAGTAAAAAAATAAAAAGCTTTCGATTAAAAAAACTTCAAATGGAGCTATACAGAGGTTGAAATACTACGGATTTCTTCTGTTAAAATGACTTTTTCTACCGTCTTTCGCTCCCTCTCGATGTATTTATATACACCTTCGGGTCGCGAAAAACGCTTCTTTCTCAAATCTTCCTATCCCCTTTAAGTAGCTTGTTTATTTGGTTTTGAAAGGAATTTATAAATGGAACATACATATAAAAGCGCCGATATCGAGTTTCCTTTACAGAAAATAGAGGAAAGAGATATGGAAAAGGAGGTAAGAACCTCATTTATAGAGTATTCTATGAGCGTAATTACCTCAAGAGCACTTCCCGACGTCAGAGACGGTATGAAGCCGGGACAGAGGCGTATTCTCTACGCTATGTACGAGGACAACCTCACCCATGATAAGCCATTCAGAAAGTCGGCAACGACTGTCGGTAACGTTCTCGGTAGATACCACCCGCACGGCGACTCTGCCGTTTACGGCACTATGGTAAGAATGGCGCAAGACTTTTCTCTTCGTTATCCTCTTATAGAGGGACACGGTAACTTCGGTAACGTGGACGGTGACGGAGCTGCCGCATACCGTTATACCGAGGCGAGAATGAGCCGCATGGCTAACCACATGATGACCGACATCGAAAAGTGTGTCGTTCCCATGACGAGAAACTTTGATAACACGCGTGACGAGCCGACGGTGCTTCCCTCGCGCTTCCCTAACCTTCTCGTTAACGGCTCTGTCGGTATTGCCGTCGGTATGGCTACAAATATTCCCCCTCACAATCTCACAGAGGTTATTGACGGCACGGTTTACAGAATTGACAACCCCGAGTGCTCAGTTGACGAGCTGATGCAGTTTATAAAGGGCCCCGACTTCCCCACCGCCGCTATAATCTACGGCTCACGCGGAATACGCGAGGCATACGAAACCGGACGCGGCAGAGTTTATATCAGAGCGAGAGCCGAGATAAACGAGGAAAAGCATCAGATAATCTTCACCGAAATTCCCTATATGGTCAACAAGTCAAGTCTTGTTGAGAGCATTGCCAATCTCCACCGAGAGAAGAAGATTGAGGGACTGACAGCTCTCCGCGACGAGTCGGGCAGAGGCGGTATGCGTATCGTCGTCGAGTACAGACGCGACGCAAACTCCGAGTATATACTCAATCAGCTCTATAAGTACACTCAGCTTCAGGACACCTGCTCGGTCAATATGCTCGTTATCGACGGCGGTGAGCCGAAGACTATGAATCTCCCCGAGATTCTCGATAAGTACATCGGATTCCAAAAGGAAGTTATTGTCAAGAGAACTCAGTTTGACCTTGACAAAGCGCTTCGCGAGATGCATATTCTCGAGGGCTACAAGATTGCAATAGACAACATCGACGAGGTTATTAAAATTATTAAGTCCTCGGCTTCAATTCCTGCGGCAAAGGCGGCTCTTATAGAGAGATTTGAACTTTCCGACGCGCAGGCGCAGGCTATTGTCGAGATGACGCTCGGTAAGCTTTCGGGACTTGAAAGACAGAAGGTTGAGGACAGAATTGCAAAGCTTATCGAGGTTGTGGCAGAGCTTCGTTCAATACTTGCAGACGAGGGCAAGGTGCGCGAGATAATTAAGTCCGAGCTTGAGGAAATCAAGAAAAGGTACGGCGATGAGCGCCGCTCCGAGCTTTGCGAGGCGGTTGATGAGATTGACCTTGAGGATCTTATCGACAGACACACCTGCGTTATCACAGTTTCCCATACCGGCTACATCAAGCGTCAGAGAGCCGACGTATATTCTGCTCAGAACAGAGGCGGCAAGGGCATTATAGGTATGACCACCAAGGAGGACGACTACGTCGAGGACGTTATCGTTTCCAACTCTCACTCGCATCTTATGTTCTTCACGAGCAAGGGCAGAGTTTACGCAAAGAAGGCGTACAGAATTCCCGAGGCGTCGAGAACGGCAAAGGGAACTAATCTCGTTAACATTATCGAGCTTACGGAGGGCGAGTACGTCACGGCTATAATTCCTATCAAGGAGTTTGTCGCGGGTGAGTATCTCACTATGGTAACGAGAAAGGGAGTTATAAAGAGAACTCTTCTCTCGGAATTCGAGTATCAGCGCCGCGGCGGAAAGATTGCTATCAATCTCGACGATGACGACGAGCTTATCTTTGTAAGACACACGACGGGTGAGGAGAGCCTCATTATCGCGACTCGATGTGGTCTTGCGGTAAGATTCGACGAGAACAACGTCAGATGCATGGGACGCGGTGCGCGAGGCGTGCGCGGTATAACTCTCGCAGAGGACGATTACGTCGTTGGTGTGTGCGTGGTTGACGAGGACAAGAAGATGCTAACCATCACCGAGGGGGGCATGGGTAAGAGAACTCTCTTCTCCGACTTCCGTCAGATGAAGAACCGCGGAGGACGCGGCGTCACATGTCACAACATAACCGAAAAGACGGGCAAGCTTGCCGTAGTTATCACTGTCGCAGACGACGACGACATTATGCTCATCACCAACGAGGGCACTATCATCAGAACTCCGGTTGATTCTATCAACGTATATTCAAGAACTGCGACGGGTGTCATCATTATGAGACTTGCCGAGGGCGCGTATATCAATAACGCCACGCGTCTTGAAAAGCAGGAGGAGATAGAAAAGGACACCGAGGACATCGATAACGACATTGCCGAGGAGAAAAAGGCGGCAGAGCGTGAAGAGGACGCTAAAATGGCGGCTGATGTCTCGGAGGAGGAGTAATTATGATGAAATATGCATTAAAAATAACGGCTATACTTCTTCTGATAGCGCTTCTTCCCCTCTCTCTTATCTCCTGCGACAGAAAATACGACGAGGCAGAGGTAAAGGCGGCGGCAAGGGAGCTTATCACAGCTTCAATTTCCTTAAACGATATATATTACGGCGAGGGAGTAAGATTTCTTGAGTATTCCGAAAAGAACATTGGAGTTTACTTTGAAGCAGACCCTGCCCACCTTCTCGAGCTCGGCTTCAGCACAATTCCCGAGCTTAAAACAAAGACAAAAGAGGTATTTTCCAAGGCTCACGCAGAAAGAATGTTTGCGGGCTCGCTGTCAGGCACATTCACACCGAACGGTTCATCTACGCTTGCCAGATACTACCAGCAATACACCGAGGGAGGCGCGCCCGATTACGTAATAGAGCCCGACTATATAATGGTATATTCCGAGTACGAGAACATGCTGAAGGGCGACGTTACCTACGACCTTGATAACCTCACGGTTCTTGGCGCTGAAGGAGATATTGTTTACGTCAGCGTAAACGTCAGCATTATATACGAGGGAAAAACCCAGAACACCTCGATAAAGATTGGTCTTTTCGAGGAGGAGGCAGGTTGGAGACTTGATTCCCCTACCTACGTTTCATATAGTGAATACTTGGATATATACGAAGAGCTTCAGAAGTGATGAAAATAAGCCTAAAGGCAGAAACGGAGAAAGAAAATGACGTTTAAAGAAAAGCTTGCAATACTCAGAAAAACCAAGGGACTTACACAGGACGGATTCGCAAAGGCAATAGGAGTGTCAAGACAGTCGGTATATAAGTGGGAATCGGGAGTATCTTATCCCGAGGTTCCGAAGCTTCTTGAAATAAAGGTACTCTTCGGAATTTCTCTTGACGACCTCTTTGACGAGTCGTTCGAGATAGCGCTTCCCGAGAAAAAGAAGAGGGGAGCGAAAAAGGAGATTACCGAAAAGCTCACACCCCCTGAAATTGAAAAAGAGGAGATAAAGGCAGAGCCCATAGCAGAGGCGGCTCCTGAAGAGGCGAGCGCACCCGCAGTCGAGAAGACAGAGGCAGAGGAAGAGCGCAAGGTTGGCTTCTTCGGAAGACTTTTCGGCAGAAAATAAGTAAACTTTAATTTGCTTTTTCACTCATTTTAATTAAAGGCGAATAAAATCGGACTTCGGGTTATATACTTTTCAAAGAAGAAGACGGGTTTCAGTGCGAAAACTCGACACGGGTACGGGCTAAAATACATAAAAGGGGCGTTATAGCTGATAACAGCCCCATACTTCCCCTATGCCCTGAAATTTTAAGTGAAGTGATTTTTGGATTTTATGTCGCGCTCGCCGAGGTTGGCAGAGATACATATTTGACAGAGATCGGCGGCAAATCTACCGATCTCTTTTTGGAAAGTGGGCAGTGATAGCTGCTCCATATATAGAAAGGTAAATAGATGCAAAAGGAAAAAAAGAAAGAAAAAAAGACTGCCTTTTCAAGACAAAAGGCAATCAAGCCTAAAAAAGAGGCTCCGCGCCGTGTCGAAGAGAAGAAAAAGCCTGAAAAAAAGACTGATTCAAAGACGGCAAGAAACACACATTTAAAAACGGCAAGGGCACCCATGTCCGAGGCAAAAAAGCAAAAGCCTACGTCCTATAAGAGCGGAAGCATTCATTTTGATAGGTATGAGACGCCCTCGCCCGCACCGCAAAAGAAAAAAGCGCCCACTCACGAGAGAAGCGGAAAATTAAAGGTAATTTCGCTCGGCGGACTTCAGGAGATAGGCAAGAACATAACCCTCTTTGAGTACGGTAACGATATAGTTATAATAGACTGTGGAATGGGATTTCCCGACGAGGAGATGCCGGGTGTCGACCTTGTTATTCCGGACTTTTCATACCTTAAGGCGAACGCCGACAAGGTAAGGGGCATTCTGATAACCCACGGACACGAGGACCATATAGGAGCTATTCCCTATCTTCTGCGCGAAATCAGCGTGCCCGTGTACGGAACGAGGCTCTCGCTCGGAATACTTGAGGGAAAGCTCGACGAGATAAGACCGCCAAATGACCCCGAGCTATACACCATAGAGGCGGGGGACGTCATAAGCCTCGGCGTCTTTAAGGCGGAGTTTATTCACGTCAATCATTCGATTGCCGACGCCTGCGCCATTGCGCTCAGAACGCCTGTCGGTATAGTTTTCCATTCGGGTGACTTCAAGCTCGACGTGTCGCCTATTGACGACAGGATTATGGACCTTACGAGAATAGGCGAGATTGGAAAGGAGGGCGTCAAGCTTCTGCTCTGCGAGTCCACGAATGCCGAGCGACAGGGCTTTACACCCTCAGAGAGAACGGTCGGCTCGTCGCTTGAGAGGATTTTCGCGCAGTACGAGGACAAGAGGCTGATAATAGCTACCTTCTCCTCTAACGTACACCGAGTTCAGCAGATAATAGACGCATCTGCAAAGCACGGAAGGAAGGTTGCTATACTCGGAAGAAGCATGGTCAACGTCATCGGTGCTGCGGCAGAGCTCGGATATATGGATTTGCCCGACGGCGTGCTTATTGACGTTGCCGATATAAAGAGATACAGACCCTCAGAGCTTACGCTCATAACGACGGGAAGCCAGGGCGAGCCTATGTCGGTGCTTTACAGAATAGCCTTTGCCGAGCATGATAAGGTGAAGCTATCAACCGAGGACGTCGTGGTGCTCAGCGCGTCGGCTATTCCCGGAAACGAGAAGCTCGTAAACAAGATTATAAACGCGCTTATTCGTTCGGGCGTCAGGGTTGTAAACGACTCGGTCGAGGACGTTCACGTTTCGGGACACGCCTGCCGAGAGGAAATAAAGCTCCTTCTTGCGCTTCTGCGCCCCGAATACTTTATGCCGATACACGGCGAGTTCCGACACCTCTACGCTAATAAGGACATCGCCGAGTTTATGGGAATTCCCGCGAAGAATATATTTATTTCCGAGATAGGACAGGTGCTCGAGGTTGAGAAAAAGGGCGTGCGCTTTAACGGAAGCGTTCCCTCGGGAAAGGTGCTGGTTGACGGCTCGGGCGTCGGAGATATAGGCGCTGTAGTGCTCCGCGACAGAAAGCATCTTGCCGAGGACGGACTTGTCGTCGTTGTAATGGCACTGGATCTCAGCTACGGAATGATAGTTTCGGGCCCCGACATTGTTTCGCGCGGCTTCGTTTACGTTAAGGAATCAGAGCTTCTTATTATGGGAGCGAAGAAGGTCGTCGAAGCCTCGCTCTCGGTGACCCTAAGCAAGAGGATACGCGACGTCGTACAGATAAAGAATATTGTCAAGGACGACCTCGCAAAGTATATCTATAAGGAAACCAAGCGCCGTCCGATGATACTTCCCATTATAATGGACGTTTGTTAATGTAAACAAATATTTACAAAATCACCCGTATGGAGCGTTAAAACTTCACACGGGTGCTGCTTTTATTTTTGCAAGATTTTAGCTATCGTCTTTCCCTGCCTTTGACGGAGAGGTTGAGAAGTGCTTTTTATACGCCTTTGAAAAATTGAAGGCGTCGGAATATCCTACCATAGACGCCGTTTCGTTTACCGAGTGTCCGTCCAAAAGAAAGCTCCGAGCTTTTTCCATTCGAAGCGACGTAATATATTCCTTTATTCCCATGCCGTAGCGCTTTTTGAACATTCTGAAAAGATAGCTTCGCTCAAAGCCGAAGGAGCGCGCAAGCTCTCCGACCCTTATGTCTGTCATATAGTTGTATTTTATATATTTTCTGAGTGTCGAAAGAGTGTCGTAGTTCTCTTCGGTAGTCGAGAAAAGGGCGTGTATAAGCTCGTATAACAGCGAAACGTAGAGGTATGGCGCAGTTATATCGCTTTTGATTGCGTCGCGCAGACGGTGCGCGGTTTCTGAGGGGTATTTAAGAACAGAGCACCCGCAGTCAAATACCGATGCAAGCTCTCCGTTAAAGGCTATCCATATATATTCCCACGGGTCATTTGCATCGGCGGTATAAACGGTTATCTCTCCGGGGCGGATAATGAAGAGCTCACCTGCCGAAATTCCATGCTCACCGTATTTGTCCTTGAGCACACCTCTGCCCGAAAGGCAAAAATGTATAAGATAGCAATCTCTGACGTACGGACCGAAGCTGTGCAGGCTCTCGCATTTTTCCGCCCCTATAAAAAGCGGTGCGATGTCCGAAAAACGAAAAGACGTGTGCATCTGCTTGTTTTTCGTTGAAACGTGTTTCATATATTTCCCTCTTAAAACCTTACTAAACAACATTTTAACATATATTAGTCGCAAAAATCAATAGAAAAGACGCATTTTATATGATAAAATTTAATTAAAAGGTTGCGAAAAGACTTGTGGCAAGGAGTTGAAAATGCACTTTCCGAGAATTAGAGAGCTGCGAATTGAAAAAAAGAAAATGCAAAGTGAAATTGCGGCTTTGCTATACTTATCGCAGCAGCAGTACAGCCTATACGAATGCGGAACGCGTGAGATTCCCGTCAGCTACCTGATAGTTCTTGCCGGCTTCTACGAGGTTTCTACCGATTATATTCTCGGCCTTACTGATAAGAGAACTTAAGGTATGTTGATCATGACTCTTGACAAGAACTGAATCTGTGTCACAAATTCCGTAAGGGATTTATTTTGTTGCGTAGTGTCCGTAAGAGCACTGCGTTAAGGGACTTCACTTTTGCGAAGGCAAAGACTTCACTAACAGAGAGAGGACGCTTCGGGTTTTAACCGAAACGCCCTCTGTTTTTCTGTCGTTCTGATACTTTAAACTAGATTTCCTCAAGAAAATCCTTGCCGCATATTGTGAGAAGAAGCTCATCGAGATCCTCGTTGTCCTCGTAGAAGAGAGTGACCGACTTACGCCTTCCCTTGCCGTCTATCTTGACCTTTCTGCCAAGATGTGACATCATACGAAGCTCCATTTCCCTGAAGTAGTCAACTACGGGGAGCTCTTCCTCCTCTTCCACGTCGGGCTTTTTCGGCTTGTTGATGCGTTTGACCTCTTCCTCGAGCTGACGCACCGAGAAATCAAGCTCGACGGTCTTGTCTGCAAGGATTATCATGTTGTCGCGATCCTTGACGCCGAGAAGCGTCCTTGCGTGACCTGCCGAAAGCTCGCCGGAGGCAACCATAGTGAGAATTTCGTCGGGTAAATCAAGAAGACGCATAGTGTTGGCTATTGCGCTTCTGCTCTTCCCCACCTTCTCGGACAGCTCCTCTTGGGTGAGGTCGTATTCGCGGATAAGCGCGCGGAACGCCATTGCTTCCTCGACAGGATTGAGGTCCTCACGCTGAATGTTCTCTATAAGCGCGATTTCGGCAACCTTTCTATCGTCTTTGTCGAGAACTATTGCGGGGATTTCGGAAAGACCCGCCAGCTTTGACGCTCTGAAACGGCGCTCGCCTGCAATTATCTGATAGCGCGAGTTTCCGTATTCTCTGACGAGTATCGGCTGTAATAGACCGTTCTCTGATATCGAAGCCGCAAGCTCCTCAAGCGCAGCCTTGTCAAAATACTTTCTTGGCTGGTCGCTTTTGGGGTCAATCATAGAGAGCTTTATGCTTGTTACTTGGTTTTCACGGCTTACGTCGTCCTCAAGCGAGTTGTCGAGAAAAATCGCGTCAAGACCTCTGCCAAGTCCGTTGAATTTTCTTGCCATAATATAAATTCCTGCCTTTTATTATTTTTTGTGCAAAGTGTAATTTTCGAAATGTTGCAAAAGCGATGAACATTTGCAATGGCTTGGTGAATCGTGAAGGGTGGAGAAAAGCACCCGTGATTTTGCTAAAATGGGCGCATTGGTGGGTTGTTTATGCAAAATATTTCTTATAATAGCTATTAAAGTGGGGAGATATGCCTTAAAAATAGAGAATTTGAATTTCGAAGTGGAGAAGCCGCAAAAGCAAATTGGGAACGAAATTATGATAAATTTGACCGAAACAGCCTTTTTAGCGCAACCGGAATAGCCTTGTAACATTTTTTGTCGCTAAAATTCGATAAAAAGCGACATTGTGGCGGTTAAACGCGAGTTTTTATGTGATTTTTAATATGAAGTGGTGGTGGTAATTCTAAAAACGCCTGATATTTATATGGCTTTGCCCTGAAATAATGGCAAAAAATGGAATTATTCAAATGCGTAGCATTAGCTCCTTTGCTACTGCTGCGTACTCCAACGAGCCCTTTCCATAGGGGTCGTGATAGCAAATCGGTGTTCCGAAGCTGGGAGCTTCGGAAAGCCTTACCGTTCTTGAAATTGGAACCTTGAACAGCTTGTCCGCATAATACTTCTTGAGCTCGGCTACAACCTGATTTGTAAGTGTTAGTCTGCCGTTGTACATCGTGAGAAGTATTCCAACAACCTGAAGGGACGGATTATACGCTTTTTTTATCTTTTTCACGGTATTAAGAAGCTGTGACATGCCCTCAAGCGAGTAAAACTCGCATTGCATAGGTATTACTATGCCGTCGGAAATAGAAAGCGCCTTTACGGTGAGCATTCCGAGCGAGGGAGGACAGTCTATGAATATGTAATCATAGTCGTCTTTGATCGAATCCAATGCCAATTTTGCAAAATTTTCACCTTCTTCGATGTCGTAGAGCTCTAATTCCGCGCCTGCAAGGTCTATTGTGGCCGGAACTACCGACAAATTTTTGAAACTTGTCTTAATAATGGCTTCTTTAATGTCGCATTGACCAATTATTACGTCATAAATGGTCTTTTTAATCTTAGATTTTGACAGTCCGAGACCGCTTGTGGCATTTCCCTGAGGGTCCATATCTATCATAAGTACCCTTTTTCCCTTGTTTGCAATCTGCGCGGAAATGTTAACGCAGGAGGTTGTTTTGCCCACTCCTCCCTTTTGGTTAGAAAAAGAAACTATTTTGGCCACGTTTTTTTGCTCCTTTTAACTGAAATGAGGCTGTTTTGACTATAAACCGCCGAGTTTTTTTCCTTTTTATATATTATATCATCATTTATGTCTTATGTCAACTGTATTTATAGATTTTTTGGTAAAAAACGCTGTTTTTGAGTGAAAACTATTGTTTCACGTGAAACGGCCACTGAAAACAGCGCGTTCAATACAAAAATCCGCGCTTTGAACTGTTTGAGAGGCTTTTATAAGTTAACCGTCTGAACTTCTGTTTCACGTGAAACAAAAAGCGATTCTACCCCCACCGAGTGTTTCATGTGAAACAGCGGTCGAATTTGTTTTGTTTGGGTTCTGTTTCACGTGAAACATATCATTTGCCTACATTATTGACATATTTCAACACTTTCGACATTGTTTTAGTGATTTTTGAAAAGAAATGTTACTCGATCGAGCGAAAACATGCCTTGAAGCGCATGAATCGTTGGCGCTTTTCTCGAAAACAGGCTTAAACAGGCTTAATTTGATAGTTTTGACACTATATTCAACAGGTTTTCGACAAAAAAAGTTTTGCAGGTTTTTCACTATCGCTTGCCAGCGCTATAGTAATCCCGCTGTTGCTCAGTGCTGTTTTCTGAACACTCACGCGTGTATGCCATTCTTGTCGTTTTTGCGTTATTCGATTCCATATAACGGTTTTTAACCTTGAAAAGGTTTTTCTGTTGATTTTGCTGTCTTTCTTGCTAAGTAGGAAGCTGTTTTGTCTTTTTCGGCGTGCTTTCTCGGCTTAAAGATATACTTAGGGCGTTTTTTGCTTAATCGCGGATTTATGTACGCTTCTTTTGTTTGTGTTGTGTTAATGCAATTTTGCTTTTGAGAAAGTCAAATCGCTATGGCTTGAAGGCGTTTTGGGTATTATCTGCCCTTTTGTGTTCCTTTGCCCGGCGGTTTGAAATTTTTGCTAACTTTAGTGGCTTTTTGCTGAAAAAAGCAATTTTCCGGGATCTGAAGAAATTTATTGATTTTTTTAAGTCTTTTTTTGTTGAAATACGCACAAATATGAGTTGCAACACGGAGAAAAAGACTAATTTGTTAAAATATGGCAAAATCAGTAGATAAACCGAAGCGTTTGCATAGTCCATTTGTTGCGTTTTAAACAACATTTGTGTTATATGTTGGGGTAACCCGTTCGCTTTTAGTTGACATACTCGGGCTGTTATGATATAATACACGCAGAAATGCTTGCTACGCAAATCTGTGGCGCGAAAATGCGCGAATTATCTGTTTTCTTGCTTCTTTGGGAGGGGCAATCAGTATTTGGAAGGCGGTTTTGAAGAATTTTATATGAAGACGAAGTTTATACTTGTAAGGCACGGGCAGAGTTTGGGAAACGAGCGCAGAATGATTCTCGGACATGTCGACTGGGATATTACCGACATCGGACGCGCCCAGGCCGAGCGTGTCGCCAAAGCGCTGTCGGATAGAAAAATTGACGCCGTATATTCGAGCGATTTGCTACGCGCTTATAATACCGTTCTTCCGATGGCAGTCTCTCGCGGACTTACGGTAATCGCCGACAGAGATTTGCGTGAGATAAATATGGGACTGTGGGAAGGACGTGCGGTTGCCGAGATAATAGAGGAGTACGGAGAGCTTTTCACGGTGGAGTGGATGCGACACTTTGGTAGGTTTCGTGCGCCCGAGGGAGAGAGCACGGCAGAGCTTGCAAACAGAATCAGGAGAGCGCTTCGGCGTATCGCCCGAGAAAACCCCGGACGCACCGTCCTTATCGGTACTCACGCGGCGGCTATTCGCGCGTTTTGGGGACTTGTTACCGAAATTCCCCCGGAGCAAATTGATGAGGCTTTGCCGTTTCCCGATAACGCGTCATATTCCGAGATTGATTGCGAGGAGGGCAGATTTACTCCGGTTTCCTACTCGGTGTCGGATTATCTGTCGACCATGGTTACGCAGCTCCCGTTCTGATGCTTTGCAGTTTTTAGGGGGGGAATCTGCCGTACGCAAGTCGATGCGGTGCGCCGAAAAAATTAACAAAAATCAAAATCAGAAGCAGGGAAGTGTACGGCTTCTGATTTTTTTGAATAAGGAGTGAAATGTCTGTTTTTGACACGGGTGGCGGCATTTGTAAGAAATGTAAATAAATGTTTACGAAATCCGGCATCTTACGCAGCATGGGTGCGCTATAAATATTTTAAATATTTTTCTTGACATTAGTACCACAATAATGTATAATATATTATGGTATGTTGGGTAGATAGGCGCTTTGTCTCTTTCTCAAAGCCCCTGTGACCATAAAACACATATTAATAATTTTTCTAACATAGATTACTCAAAGTAATCAAAGGGAGGTGTAAAATGGAAGTCAATATTATTTGGTTGATTATCGCCGTAGCTGTTGCGTTGATTTTGGGACTTGTAATGGGCGTTCTTGTACGCAAGGCATCTGCGGAGAAGAAGCTCGGTTCGGCAGAGGCTCAGGCTAAAAGAATTCTTGAAGACGCGATTAAGGGCGCTGAAAGCGCAAAGAAAGAGTCCATCATTGCCGCAAAGGAAGAGATATTCCAGTTGAAAAAGGAAGCGGACTTTGATATTAAGGAGCGTCGTAAGGAGGTTTCCCGTCTTGAGCGCAGAGTTGTTCAAAAGGAAGAGACTCTCGACGCAAAGCTTGAAGGCATCGAGCGTAAAGAGGGTGTCTTGGCAGAGAAGCTTGCCGATACCGACAGGCTCAAGGAGGATATCGCAAAGGCCCTTGAAAGTCAGCTTGCTATGCTTGAGAAGATTGCGGGGCTCTCTCGCGAGGACGCAAAGAACGAGCTTATAAGCAAGCTCGACAGCGAAATGCGTCATGAGACCGCCGTTAAAATCGCGGAGTACGAGGATCGATTCAAGGAGGAGGCAGACGCTAAGGCTAAGGATATTCTCTCGCTTGCAATTCAGCGCTGTGCGGCAGATCACGTCAGCGAGGTTGCAATTTCCGTAGTTCAGATTCCAAGTGACGACATGAAGGGAAGAATCATAGGACGCGAGGGAAGAAACATTCGCTCCATTGAAAATCTTACGGGTGTTGAGCTTATTATAGACGACACGCCCGACGTTATCACGGTTTCCGGCTTTGACCCCGTGCGCCGTGAGATTGCAAGAATCGCGCTTGAAAAGCTCGTCAGCGACGGTAGAATCCACCCCGCAAGAATTGAGGAAATGGTTGAAAAGGCTCGCCGCGACGTTGATTCTGCTATTAAGCAGGCGGGCGAGAAGGCTGTATTCGAGACCGGAGTTCACGGTCTGCACCCCGAGCTTATTAAGCTGCTCGGCAGAATGAAGTACCGTACCTCGTACGGTCAGAACGCGCTTCGCCACTCGGTTGAGGTTTCTATGCTGGCAGGCGTAATAGCCGAGGAGATGGGCGTTGACGTTACTATGGCGAGAAGAGCCGGACTTCTTCACGATATAGGTAAGGCGATGACGGCTGAGATTGACGGCTCGCACGTTCAGCTCGGCGTGGACATAGCTACAAAATACCGCGAGAACAAGGATATTATTCACGCAATAGAAGCGCACCACAATGATGCCGAGGCGACGACTGCACTCGATTTCATTATTCAGGCGGCCGACGCTATCAGCGCGGCGCGTCCCGGTGCTCGCCGTGAGGACGTTGAGAACTACATCAAGCGTTTGCAGAAGCTTGAGGAGGTTGCGGGCGACTTTAACGGAGTTGAAAAGACCTTTGCTATACAGGCAGGCCGTGAGGTCAGAATTATGGTCAAGCCCGAGGTTATTGGCGACGACGATATGAAGCTTCTCGCAAGAGATATTGCGACCAAGATTGAGCGCGAGCTCGATTATCCGGGACAGATCAAGGTCAGCGTTATCCGTGAGTCGAGAACCGTGGAGTACGCAAAGTAAAGGAAACAAAAAATCCGTTTCTCCGAAACGGTAGGCAAGAGTGCTGTCTCAAATGTAGGTTTGGGACAGCATCTATTTTCTAAGACGGAAAGGCGCATTTTGATGAAAATTCTGGCAGTCGGAGACGTAACTAGTCCTATGGGACTTGAGCACCTCGCGAAAAACCTATGGAAATACAGAAAAGAGCGGGGAATTGACTTCTGCGTTGTCAACGGCGAGAACGCCTCGTTTATTCACGGAATAACGGCAGAGCAGGCGGAGCGTCTTAACCGAGGTGGTGCTGACGTAATAACCGGCGGAAACCATACGATGTACGCCAGGGGGGCCGCTGAAATGCTTGAGGAGAGAAGTGAGGTTCTGCGCCCGATAAATTACGGTGATGCTGTTTCGGGACGCGGATACGGACTCTTCGATGCGGCAGGATACAGGGTTCTCGTTATAAACGCTCTCGGCACGGTTAATATTGAGCCGCGCCTCGACAGTCCATACCCTTATATAGACCGCCTTTTAGAAGAGCTTGATGGAAAATACGATCTTGCGGTGCTTGATTTTCACGCCGAGGCGACGGGCGAGAAGCTCGCGCTGGGATATGCCTACGATGGAAAAATCAACGTGATTTTCGGCACGCATACCCACGTTCCCACCGCTGACGCACAGATACTGCCGTGCGGAACGGGCTACGTTTCGGATCTCGGAATGTGCGGGGAAAGCGGAGGAGTGCTTGGAATGGACGCGCCGACAGTCGTTGAGAAGATGCGTACGCGCCTGCCTATAAGATTTAAGGCGGCGGACGGTGAGCCTATGGCTGACGGAGTTATTTTTGACTGCGATATTAAAACGGGCAGAGTAACAGCCGTGGAGCGTGTTAAATTTTAAACGCAAAATGTAAACTATAATTTACAAATTAGGAGGAGTCATGGAGCATAGAACGCAGATTGCCGTCATAGGCGCGGGGCATGCAGGAATAGAAGCGGCTCTTGCGGCGGCGAGAATGGGAATCGATACCGTGTTGTTTACGATAAATCTCGATGCGGTTGGAAATATGCCCTGTAATCCTTCGATAGGCGGAAGCGCCAAGGGCCACCTCGTCTTTGAGATAGACGCGCTTGGCGGAGAGATGGGCTATGCCGCAGACCGTGTTACGATACAGTCGCGTACGCTTAACCTCGGAAAAGGGGCGGCGGTTCGCTCGAAGCGTGTCCAAGCAGACAGAAGCCTGTATAAAAGCATAATGAAGAAAACGCTGGAAAGCGAGAAAAACCTCAGGCTCGTTCAGGCGGAGATTGTCGATATTCTTACCGAAAATGAGGGCGCCGGATGCCGCGTGTGCGGTGTCGTTACTCATCTTGGCGAGGTCTGGCGCGCTGACCGTGTCATAATTGCGACAGGAACCTTTCTCGAAAGCCAAATCTTTGTCGGGGATAGAGTTTATTCGGCAGGCCCTGACGGAATGACGGCGGCTGTGGGACTATCGTCGGCGCTCAAAAGGCTTGGCATTGAGCTTATGCGCTTCAAAACCGGAACTCCCGCAAGGGTGCACCGCCGCTCGATAGACCTCTCGGCGCTTGAGGTGCAGGAGGGCGAGGGGGAGATAACTCCCTATTCCGCGAAAACCGATGTGTCGGCGCTTGAGGGAGCGAACAAGGTCGCCTGCCACATCGTATATACGAATGGTGATACCCACAGAATAATACGCGAAAACCTGGAACGCTCGGCAATGTATTCAGGAAACATAACCGGCGAGGGTCCGAGATATTGCCCGTCCATAGAAACCAAGCTCGTCAGATTTGCCGACAAGGAGCGCCATCAGCTCTTCGTTGAGCCCTGCGGACTTGACACCGACGAGATGTATATTCAGGGCTTCTCGACCTCGATGCCGACCGACGTACAATACGAGATGATGCGCTCGCTTTCGGGCTTTGAGAATGCCGAGATAATGCGCTATGCTTATGCCATAGAGTATGACTGCGCCGAGCCGACGCAGATGCTCCCCACACTTGAGTTCAAGGCAGTGGGCGGCCTCTACGGAGCAGGTCAGTTCAACGGCACGTCGGGCTACGAGGAGGCTGCGGCGCAGGGACTTGTCGCGGGAATCAATGCCGCGCTTGCCGAACAGGGAAAAGAACCTATGGTGCTCTCTCGTTCCTCGTCTTATATTGGTACGCTCATTGACGACCTTGTCACAAAGGGAACTCGCGAGCCCTATCGCGTGATGACCTCGCGTAGTGAATACAGGCTGATTTTAAGGCAGGATAATGCCGATTTGCGTCTTACCGAGATTGGACACGAGGTTGGGCTTATTGATGACGAACGCTACGGGGCGTTTCTTGAGAAGAAGGCCGCCGTGGAGCGCGAAATTGCAAGACTTGAGCATACGACGGTAGCACCAAGCGAAGCTGTCAACGCCTTTCTTACCGAGCGAGAGTCCTCGCCGATAACAACGGGAATAAAGCTTGCAGAGCTGCTTCGCCGTCCCGAAATAACCTACGAGTTACTCGCAAAAATTGACACGGGACGCCCCGTCTTGCCTCGCGGAGTTCAAATGACAGCCGAGGTGCAGATAAAGTACGACGGATATATCAAGCGTGAGCTTGCCGAGGTCGCAAGACAGAAAAAGCTAGAGGAAAAGCGCCTGCCGAGTGGAATATCCTACACCGATATTACGGGTCTGCGGCTTGAGGCGGCAGAGAAGCTCGAGCGCGTGCGCCCTATGAATATAGGTCAGGCGTCACGCATCAGCGGAGTAAGTCCCGCAGATATCAGCGTGCTTCTTATATATCTCGCGTCTTATTGGAAAAATAAAATGTAAAAAGGATACGTTCTACGGAACGCATCCTTTTTTTGTTTATTTATCGGGGGAGAGTTGAATCATTTGTCCGACCTACCGAGTAGATAGTCGAGAGAAACGTTAAAATAGTCGGCAAATTTTATGAGGGTTTCGTAATCCGCTTCTCTCTCGCAGTTTTCGTATCTACTAATACTGTTCTGGTTCAGATTTAAGTCAAGCGCAAGCTTTAGTTGGGAAATGTTTTTGCTTTTCCTGAGTTCCTTCAACCTAAATTTCATTTTTTCACCCTTTTTCATTATAGCTCTTGACATAAGTATACCATTGTGGTATAATGAATATATCCCGTTTTGGTATATTGGAGTGTGCATGGGGAAAATAGGATGTTTTTTCAAAATAATAATATGCTATTTCATATATTTGTTTCTTGGAATGGCGGCACTGTATGCCATTGCAATGTGTAGTGCGATTATAATTGCTTTGCCGCTGGCGCACGACCCCATTGAGACTTTTAAGGAGCTATTTGGCATGGAAGAAGCTGAATTCATTGCTTTCGTGCGTGGCACCTTTTTGGAGAAGCTTCCGCTTGGAAATCTTGTTGCCAGCGCCTGTGAAAATGTTAATATACATATTGGCATAATTCCGGGTGTTCAGGAAGTAGGCAACATGAATTTGGTAGATTTCCTTCTTGATTGCGTTACTGCGACTATTGCTGGAACCATTGCGTATTTTTTCAATAGAGTTAATGTTTTTCTATCATCAATTTTTCAAGGCTTTATCTATTCGTTGGTTCTAGGCATCGTTTTAACGATGTGGTCATTTGTCGCCTATTGCATCGCGGCGACGCTGATTTGCTTGGTGGATAGTATTTTTCTTCCTCCTGCGAGCTATATAGTGAAAATTACCATATTTGCTGTGTGCATTCTCATTCACTCTGCGGCAATAGCAGACAAGTCAGGTAAACTCATGTTTATAAAAGCACCTCTGCGTGTGTTGACGATTGAACTTATTAAAAACCTGTTTATGAGTATGTTTATGGCGTGGATTTGTTATAATTTGCGAGGGCTTTATGACATTTCTTGTTTTGGAGGATTACTGCTTTCGGTAGTCGCTTGTGCTCTGATATTTTTGATAAAAAACTTCATTGGAAGGCAAAAGGATTACAGGTTAGGGTTGATATGAAGAAGAGAAAATATATATTGCCGCGACTCGCAAGGATTACGGCGAACATATTGCTTATTTTTACGGTAGTTGCGGTATTTTTTGGGTTTTATGTCTGTCCGATTTATGCAATAACGGGAATTAAGTGTCCTGGTTGCGGTATGACGAGAGCTTGCAAAGCGGCTGTTCGTTTTGATTTTGAATCCGCGCTTGAATATAACTGCCTTTTTCCTATCCCTTTTTTATGGGGTGCATACGAAATATTGAGGCTCTGGATACGTCTTTCGAAAAGGGGAGAAATAATTTTCTATTCGGTGTCTATTGCCTTCTTGGTTCTTCGTTGGTGTGTTCTTATGATAAATACTTATTTAATATAAAGGAGAAAAGAAATGAGCAATTTTATGGCAAATGTTTCGGAGGAGTTTGACGTTCAGGCAATGGCTGAGGAGCTTGCCTCAAATCTTCAGGCTAAAGGTTACACCGCGAGAGTTGTGAAAATGAAGAACGGTGCGCGAATAGCTATCGAAAAGGGTCGCGGTGGAATAAACACCATTCTCGGAATGGGAGAGGGGATTACCGTTGCTATTATGAAGCAGGGGAACGGAACACTTGTCGCAACTTTTAGCGATGCTGAGTGGACGAGCAAGATTATCGGATTTGTGGTTGGTTTCGTTTGCTGCATTCCATTTATAACGGCAATTATCGGTACGATAAGACAGCTTTCGTTGCCAAAGAGCATCGAGAGTGAGCTGGCACTATTGGTAAGTTAATAAAAGCGAAAGACAGAGACGAAAAATCTCTGTCTTTTTTCTTTTATTAAATGTCCAGTATTAAATATCCAGCGCGATGCCGAAGTAGGTCGGAGGCGTATCCTCGGCGGATAGAGGGAGATACATAGCGAAATCGCGTCCGTGACCTACCGTGCGGAAGACTCCCGTCTTGCAATCGAGTGAGGCGAGAATATCCGGAGCCCTTTCGGTTTTACCGAGAAGCTCAATACAAAGAAGCCTGTCACCGAAAAGACGCGCCGCAAGTAAAACACCCTCACCCGTGTAGAGCTTTGTGCCTGCAGATAGGAGGTCGAGAATTGGACCCTCCTCTATAACAGCTCCCTCGGGGAGACAGTATCTTCGCAAAGCGGCATATTCTTCGGTGGATACTTCACGAAGCGGGATGGGATCGTTTGACGCCGTCGCCTCATACTCGCTTATACCGCAGGCTTTGCGATAGCCAAGTCGGCTGTAAAAATCAAAAAGCGACGGCTCGGCAGGCACGAGGATTGCCGAGGAATAGCCCTCGCCTGTAAGACGCTCGTGAGCGACTCGCATAAGTGCCGTAGATACACCTTGCCCTCTGTGCTTTTTTGCCGTTGCGACACCGTAGATATAGGCTGCCTTTTTTTCGTAAGCCTCACAATCAAACCAATAAAGAGCGCCGAGAAGCTCTTCTTCCTCGGTTGCTATAAGTGCGCGTGCAGGCGAGTAGCCGCAACCGAAGAACAAATCCAAAAACTCTTCGCCTTCGCTAAAAGCCTCTGCAAAAAGCGCGCGAAGGGCGGGGACGTGTGAGATTTTAGGGCTTTCAATAGTCATATCCGTCCTCCAAAAGACACGCCCAGCACTTTTTTATCATGTGGTGCGGATGATAGCTTCGCTTTGCGCGTCTAAGTCCCTCGAGCCCCATATCTTCCTCGCGGTCAAGATAACGCACCTCGGGGTGTTTTTGACGTATATATCGGGCAAACTCGCGGTTTATAGCGGCATACGCACCCTGAATTTCGCCTCGCGCCTTTTCGAAATTGACGTCGAATGTGTCGGAGGAAAGCCTGCCTCCGAGCGTCATAGCTAAAATCTCACCGCCGCCCCGGAGGATAAGCCCCTCAAGACGAAGGGCCTCGCGGTCACGCAGGGCGCGAGCGAGCGCGGCACGCTCCATGTGAAAATCGGCGTCGGGATTTTCGGCAATGCGCCGTGCGTACCACTCCTCGACAAATCGAGAGACCTCCTCGGTGTTTGCGCTTGAAATAGGCTCTGCCAGATAATTGGGATATGCGTCGCAAAATCGGCGAATATGGTTGCGCTTGCCATCGTATTTCTTTCCATTAAGGTCGGCAAGGTCGTCGATAGAGTAAACGTAATCAAACGAGCCCTCGTCACAGTGGTATCGGAACTTGTTGGGATAAAGCTCCTCGAGAGTGGTTCTTGCCTCGCTTGTGATGCCTGCAATTCGACACGGTATGCCTCTTGCGTGCGCATCTGATATTATAGCGTCTATTGCCGAGTGCTTGTCCGAGTCACCGAGCGGATATGGGTACACGCTCTTTCTGTCAAACTGAGAAAAGAGAAGAATATGCCCGTCCGCCTCTGCCATGCTTTGCCTGCCCCAAAGATATAGGTTGGCAAAGGAAAACTCGCAGCCTCGCTCGCCCTCCTTTTCAAGATAGCTGTCGTATGTGGGCTTGTCCGATAGAGTTATCTGTTTAAAATCTATCCTTTTTTCTGTTATTACACCTGCCATTTTTCGCCTTTCTTGCAAAATTTTTAAAAGGCCGCCGCAACTTTTCCTGAAAATTACGGCGGCAAGGGTTATTTCCTGATATCAACGCCGAAAAGCTTGGCGAGCAAACGCCGCAGTGCCTTTGGCGAATTTATAACTACTATCTTCATATAAACTCCGATAATGTAAATAAATGTTTACAAGTATGTTTTGCTTGCGGGGCTATTATAATTATATGAAGATTTTCCTCGGGTGATACTACTTTCTGTACGAGAGAATCCTGCGAAGAAGCTCCTCGCTGCGTCTGAACTGCTCCTCGCTTGTTTCTCGCCCGAACATAGAGGACATCGCGCTCACGTTTCTTATGCACACGACGGTATCCTCGGCGTCAAGTGCTGAAATTCCCGGCATATCACCGAAGTCAAGTGAGGAGAGCCTGATTCCGTACTCGGATACGAAGTCGTATTCCTCGCCCTCTGCGATGTAGTCTGCGATTTTTGCGAATCTTCCGAGATTTTTCTCGCCCTCAGAGTATTGAAGGAACAGTCTCTCGGAGAGAAAACAGACGTAATAGTCGCTCATATCGAGGTTGTTTTTCAGCATGGAAGAGTTCTCCTGCAGGAGCTGGTAGGAGAGCTGATTTGAAGTGGGATTTTTCTCAAGCTCGGCGATTTCCTCTGACGTAAGAAGATATAGGTCGAGGAAGGATACGTTGACCTCGCCGTTTCCGTCGTGGTCGGCGGTAAGCTCTTCGAGGCTTGACACCGCCGTCATATATTCCGAGAAGCCGCCGTCCTCCGACATTCGACCAAAGGCGTGGTTTCCGGCATAGAGAACCTGTATATCATAGCGAGTGTTGGTAGCGCATTGCACCGTGCAAACGGTTATCACGAATATAGTGAAGAGTAGTGCTATGGTATGCCATTTGTAGTGATACCAGAAGTTTGCGAGCTTATCATAGAAGCCGCCCTCGACCTTTATGCCGACGTCGCCCTCTATTTTGTCCTGTCTGTCGTCCATAGTTTTCTCCGTTTTGTAAATAAAAGTTGACTTTATTTGCAGAGCTCGTCCGCGAGAGCCTCAAGCTGTGCCGCACTTTCGGGGGACAAGGCAGAGGTGATTCTCACCGAGCTTTCGAGATAGGAAATATCCTTCGAGCCCTCGAGCATTCCGTGCATCACCTTTGCCGCCATCGGTGCCCAGCTTCCGTTTTCAATAAAGCCTACGCGGCGGCATCTGAAGCCACGCTCGGTCAGGTGGTCAATGAATTCGCGCATAAAGGGAAATATGTCTGCGTTGTAGGTTGTCGTTGCAAGCACGAGGTCGGAATATCTGAAGGCATCGGCGACAGCCCTCGACATATCGCATCTCGCGAGGTCGTATATGACCGCCTTCTTGCCTCTTTCGGTGAGCTTTTCGTAGAGAGCTATTGCCGCTTTTTTTGTGTTGCCGTAAATCGAGGTATAGGCGATAACGGCACCGTTCTCCTCGGGTGTGTAGCTTGACCACTTGTCATAAAGGTCGAGATAGTAGGAGAGATTTTTAGTCAACACGGGGCCGTGCAGAGGAGCGATTTTTTCAATGTCGAGCGTCGCCGCCTTTTTGAGCAGGCTCTGCACCTGCGCACCGTATTTTCCCACGATGCCGATGTAGTAGCGTCTTGCCTCGTCTGCCCACGCATCCACCTCATCGGTAGAGCCGAATCTGCCAAAGCCGTCGGCGGAGAAGAGTACCTTGTCAAGCGAGTCGTAGGTTACGATAACCTCGGGCCAATGCACCATGGGCGCGGTGACGAAGGTCAGGGTGTGTTTGCCGAGCGTGAGCGTTGAGCCCTCGCCGACGACAAGCTGCCTTTCAGCAAAATCGGTTCCGAAGAAGCCGCGCATCATAGAGAACGCCTTTGCTGAGGCAACAATCTTCGCATTAGGGTACACCCGTGTAAAGCTTTCTATGCTTGCCGAGTGGTCGGGCTCCATGTGCTGAACTATGAGATAGTCGGGTGAGCGACCGTCTAGTGCATCTCGCAGGTTGCGAAGCCACTCGTCTGTGAAGCCTGCGTCGGCAGAGTCCATTATCGCGATTTTCTCATCAATTATCGCGTATGAGTTATATGAAATCCCCTCTGGCACGAGGTACTGTCCTTCAAAAAGGTCAATGGCGCTGTCAAAAACTCCTACGTATTTTATATCTTTCGTAATGTACATAGCATAAAATTCCTTTTCATAAAAGTCTGCGGTATTTTTTACCGAATATATTATAGCACATAATTCGAAGAAAGTATATTGATATATTGAAAATTTTTATGAATTTAGTCGCCGCCGAGTGATATTTTAGCGATGTTTTAGGGTAAAAATTCTTGACAAAGCACTTTTCTTGTGCTATAATGTTGAAAAAATAACAGAAATGAATTTGTTAACTATATTGGAGGCATATATGAGCATTTTGAAAAACAAATTTTCCACCGAAAAGCTGGTTTTGGGCGCGGTTATGACGGCGTTTGTTATACTTTTCCAGCTTCTTGGAACGTTTACGGCGTTCTTTGGGCCCTTCTCCACGGCGGTAGCCCTCATTCCGATAGTAATCGGAGCTGCTATGTGCGGCGTCGGAATCGGTGGCTGGCTCGGTCTTGTTTTCGGAATTGTGGTTCTTGCCAGCGGCGGAGCAGCATTGTTTATGCCGTATAATATGTTCGGAACCATTGTTACCGTTCTTGTCAAGGGCGCGGCGTGCGGTCTTGCGGCAGGCGCGGTATATAAGCTCTTGAAAAGGTTCAATGATTATCTTGCGGTTTTTGCGGCGGCAGTCGTTTGTCCTATTGTGAACACCGGTTGCTTCCTTCTTGGCTGTCTCGTCTTCTTCTTGCCGCACGCAGATGCGATTGCAGCGGGACTTGTGGAGCTGGGAGCCTTATCGCCCGGCATAACCGGAATGGCATTGTTCTGGGCTTTGGCTATGGCAAACTTCCTGCTTGAGCTTGGCTCTAATATCGTCCTTAGCCCGATTATTGTAAGACTTTTGAAAATAAAGAAAAGAATGTAAATAAACATTTACAAAACAAGCGAGCACCGACCTGTATCAAACAGGTCGGTGCTTTCAAATCACTGCATATCGCTTCTATTTATTATAAAGGTGTATTTTTCGTCTTCGTCCCAGATGTTAGGGCTATATATCATTTCAAGCGTTTCCCAATCCACAGGAAGCTCGTATGCTACATATCCGCTGCGCTCGCGTCCGACGGCAACCTCGCCCCACGCCTCGTCTCCGTCATAATTCCATAGAAGCGTGGTATCAATTGCCTTGTTATCACAGTAGGAGTCTTCATATAAAGAATTGAAGAAGTCGTCCTCTTCTCCCGTGTTTTTTATTTCAAAGCTGAGGATAACGTACATATATCCTTCATCGGGGGTATCCGGAGCAAAATCGGCATCGTCTACGTACTCCTTTACATTAGTGAGTGAGATCGTGAGGTCGTCGATAATTATGCTTTCTCCGACACTGCAATCTCTTTTTGTGTCAGAGCCCCCGCTGCACGAGCACAGAAGAAAAGCTAAAACTAAAATGATGGCTAAAAATGTTTTTTTCATAACAAAACCCTTTCTTTGTTGAAGATTATTATCATTATAGCACAGCGCATTGATTTTGTCAAGTGTAAAATACACATAAATTTATAGTGCTAAAACAAGGTGTATATTTTGCCAAGTTTAAAATGTATAATAAATGCAAAGAAATGTTTCGGGGTGATTTTATGGATATGTTCAAAATAAAGAAGGTTGAATACGTTAATAAAACGCTGAGAATGCCGACAGAGCTTGTTAAAAGGCTGGAAACCGTTGCGCAGGAGAAGGACGTGTCCTTGAACAATCTTGTTGTTCAGTGCTGTGAATATGCGCTAAACAACATAGACGAAACGAACCAATAATTATATCATAGTGCAATGAGGTGAACCGAAAGAGGTTCACCCGTTTTCTTATATCAAAAGAGAAGCTTTCATTGCTTGGAAAGATGCAAAATATCCTCTGTGCTGTGCATCGAAAAGCGAACGAGCGTGTCGTCTCCTGCTCGTGCCATGTCGAGCTTTACGCATCGTATGCGTCTGTTTTCGTAGGTTGTGAAGAAGTATTCGAGTGTCTCTGTGTCGATAGCTGAGGTGTAGACGGTTTTGACCGGGACTTTATCTTTTCCGAGGGTGACACCGAGCGGCTGTGAGATGCTATCAAAGATATGAAAAAGTCGGCTTACCGCCTCGCCCGGCGCTTTCGGCGGTATAGTGCGTGACTTCACGTAGCAGGCTCTTACAAACCGTGAGCCCGAGGAAAAGTCGCCCGGGATGCCGAAGCCCTCAAGACCTCGTGAGTGCAGAGAGGATATCTTCTCGCCGCCCTCAATAATATGAGCGTAGCGCTCAAGATTTATAAGCTGACCCTTAAAATCAGGCGAATTAGTCAACACACCCCATGGGTTATCGTGAATTTTCAGCCCCTCTCGAGTGGATTCAACCGTCAGCGAAGAGTGCTTGTCCGCGAAAATCCAATGCAGAGGCGTTGTCGGGAGATTTTCGGCAATGCTCTCGTCTGTGATAGTGGTGTTGGCGAGCAGACGACGGACTTCTTCGACACTTTCAGCGCGCGAGAGCACCCAAGGGATAAGCTCGAAGGAGGCGATGTTGTGTGAATCCTTCTTTGGCTTTGAGTATTCGCAAAATCTTGGGAAGCTTAGCGCCGCCGCGCAGAGTCCTCGTTCGTTTGCCGCGTCGTAATAAAGCGGTGCTCCGTAAGCCACGTGAGCAGCTCCGATTATGGCGTGGTGGTCGGTTATTCTCGGGTGGTGAAGAAAATCAAAAGCAAAGCGGCGGGGAGTAATAACGACCTCCTCGCCCAGTGAGTATTCAAGGTCAAGAGTTCGTCCGAATACGTGCCCCCTTGTCCTGTCGCTTATTGCGGTACACATAAAATCACCTCTTCTCGTATTTTACAGTGAATATTTTGGCTGAAACCGGCAAAAATATTCGTTAAGGCGGCTACCGTGTTAAATTTTGCCGCAGGTGAGGTGTTTATGATAGAGAAGGATACGGTGAGACTTCTGCGCGAGTGCGACGCGGGGGTAAAGATGGGAATTGATTCTATTGAGGAGGTGCTTGACAGCGTCAAATCCGACGAATTCAAATCGCTTCTGGGCGAAAGCAAGAGGGAGCATAAGGTGCTTGAAAAGGAAATTCTTTCGATGCTTGACGGCTACGGAGACGAGGGCAAGGCTCCAAACCCGATAGCAAAGGGTATGTCGCACGTTATGACCGAAATGAAGCTGATGATGAAGGGGTCGGATGCCACGGTTGCCGACCTTATGACCGATGGGTGCAATATGGGCGTCAAGTCGCTGAACAAATATCTGAACGAGTACAAGGCGGCAGACGAGCGCTCGAAGGACGTTGCCAAAAGACTCATAAATCTAGAGGAAAAGCTGGCGGTTGACATTCGCGGATTTTTGTGAGTTTTTTGCTTGTGGGGTATTGACTATTTTCTTGCGATATAGTATAATTTCCTTGTAGTAAAAGCCCCCGGGCTAACGAAAGGAAAATTATTATGGATAAGTATTTAAGCATTAAGGAGCTCACCCCCGACGGATACGATTTCGTCATGAAGGCTCTCGCCGAGGGCGTAGAAAACGGAAAATATCCCCTTGAGAACGGTGCACGCGCCGTGGTTTCGGAGTATGAAACGAAGCCTATGGCAACCTCTAAATTCGAGGCGCACAGAGAGTTCATCGACGTTCAGCTCATTCTCTCGGGCGCGGAGATAATCGGAGTAACACCTACGGCGACCATGACCGACGCCGACCGCATAGGAGAGTATAACGCCGAGAAGGACGTTGAGTTCTACGGCATCAAGGGCGATTTTGAGAAGCTCGCCCTCTCGGCAGGCGACTTTGCAATCCTCTATCCCGAGGACGCGCACATGCCCGGCGTTCACGAGGCAGAGCCCGCGAAGATTAAGAAGATAGTCCTTAAGGTTCCGGTTAAAAAGTAATAGATAAAGAGCAAAAGCTTCACTAAAAGAAAAGAGAGAGCGTTTCGGCTGTTTTTAAACCGATTCGTTCTCTCTTTTTGCTTTTAAGAATTCTTCTCGGGCTTTTCGAGTCCTATCGATTCGTCGACCGGAATTGCAAAGACGATGCCTTGAGCCTTGGTCGCCGTGCCGACGGCATTATAAAGCGCCTTAAGAATTGCGTCTATCCCGTCTGCCTTTGCCAAAATCATCACGATTTCCTTATCAGGCTGTATCGTGATGTTGAAAACGCTTTCGGCCTCCTTTGATATCGTTCCTCTTCCGTGCAGAATTGTTCCGCCTGTTGCGCCGGAGGCTCTTGCCGCGTCCATTGCTTCCTCGGCGAAGCCGTTATTTACTACCGCAAAGATGCATTTATAACCCTTTTTCATTTTTTCTATCCCCCTCTATTCTCTCTTGCCTACGGTTCTGTCGTTGCTTAGCAACTGATACATCGATACACCTATAATGCTGTCAAGCGAAACGGTGTAGGCAACGCCCTTGCCGTTTTTTACCTTATGGAATTTTTCGTCCAGGGTTTCGAGCGCTTCCTTTACCTTGTCCTCTCTTATGTAAGAGATAATGACCGACTTTTCGGATTCGACAAGCCCGAGGAGGTCTAGCATTTGCGAGTTTGCCGTGCCTCTTCCGTAAAGCACCATCTGAACGTTGACCTCAAATTGCTCAAGCAGATCCATATAAAAGAGCGTTTTGCTTCTGTCGATAATAGTAATCAAAAGCTTGAGCTTACGGACGCTCGACACCTGCTTTTTTGCCGCAGCGAGCTTGCTCGTGTCTCTAGCATCTTTTATTGTTTTTCTTGCCATACCTTTCTCCTACAAAAATCGAATAATCTGGTCGTCGTCCTCGCCGAGAATGCGCTTCATAGCGAGCCTCTCGCTCACTCTCTTTTTGGAAATTGCCGTAAAGCCGAGCATCTGAATAGTTATCAGGGGTGTCATTGCAACCATAGCAACGATTCCGAATGCGTCGGAGAGAATGTCACCTCCCACAGCCACGCAAGCACCGATGGCAAACGGCAAAATGAAGGTCGAGGTCAGAGGGCCCGACGCAACTCCGCCCGAGTCGAACGCGATGGCGGTGTATATTTTGGGAACGAAGAAGGAAAGTCCGAGAGAAATGAGGTAACCGGGAACTAAATAATAGAGCACCGAGAAGCCGAATATGATTCTGATTACCGAAAGGCAGATAGAAAGACCGACACCAACGCTGAGAGCTATCATCATTGAGGTTTTGGACACCGTGCCTCCCGTTATCTCCTCGACCTGCTTGTTAAGCACGTGCACCGCAGGCTCTGCCAAAACTACGACAAGTCCGAGCACAAATCCCGCGACGGCAATGGCAACCGGCGACGCCTTTGCCAGCTCCTCGCCCATCTTAAAGCCGACGGGCATAAATCCGACGTGGACAGCGGTCAGGAACACAATCAAGCCTATGTAGGTGATTACCGAGCCGACCGATATCTGAATAAGCTTTTTCTTCGGCAGCTTCAAGAAGATAAAATTGATGGCAAAGAAGAACGCCACGACCATTCCGAGAGCTATGCTGACGTCCTTCGTCGTTTCAAGGAGCGTGTGACCCAGGCTCTCCCAGATATTCTCCGCAAACATATAGTCCTCGGTTCCCGGAGCCGAAACGTCGCCGCCGCTTACCATGCTTAAAATCAGAACGGCAAGAATAGGGCCTACCGAGCACATCGCAACGAGGCCGAAGCTGTTCTCGCTTGCATTCCGTCCTCCGATTGTCGCCGCGACGCCTACGCCGAGCGCCATTATGAAGGGAACGGTAATAGGCCCAGTCGTTACTCCGCCCGAGTCAAACGACAGGGGCAGAAGGCGGAAGTTCTGGGGGTCTATTGCCAAAATCAAAAGCGCCAGGGCAAACAAAACCATATAGAAATAAACGAGCATCGAGCCGAGGTCTTTTTTAAAGACGATTTTCAGTATCGAAAGAACCAAAAACAGTCCCACTCCAAGTCCAACAAAGATAATTATCAGCTTGCTGCCGACCTGGTCTGCCAAAACGGTAAGGTCGGGCTCTGCAACTGTTATCAGAAGACCGAGTATGAAGCATACGGTAAGCAAAAGCTTCAGATTTTTTGACTTAGTGAGTCCTGCGCCAACCTGCTCGCCCATAGGCGTCATCGCAACGTCAGCACCCAGAGTGAAAAGTCCGATGCCTAAAATCAGAAATATTGCAGACAGGCTGAAAATCAACACCTCGCTCGTCGATAAGTTGACAAGCGACGTGAAATTCAGAATAATAACAATCAGCGTAACCGGCAAAACCGAAAATAACGCTTCCTTTATTTTGCTAAATAACAGTTTTTTCATATTTCTCCGTCTGTTTTGGGGTTAATTAAAAGCGTAGGACGCCTTCGGTTTATTTCTGAAAAGAACAAACTACGCTTTTATTGTATCATACATTTATGAAAAATTCTACCTGTTTTCTGAAAAATCAAATCTCATCAATTTTTATCAGATTGGTGTTTCCTGAGTGTCCGGTGGTATCTCCGCCTGTTATGACGATACGGTCGCCCTTCGAAAGACCGAGCTCCTTTGCCGCAATCTTTTTCGCGGTATAGAAGAGAACGTCGGTAGAGGTAAAGTTCTCGCACATAGCGGGAATAACTCCAAAGGAAAGCGCAAGCTTCCGCCATGTGACCTCGTTGGTGGTAAGACCTATTATTGCAACGGGGGCGCGGAAGCGCGAAACCATTCTCGCGGTCATTCCCGAAAGCGAGCAGGCCACTATCGCCTTTGCGTCAATGTCGATGGACATTCCGCAGGTAGAGTGCGAGATAGCGTCGGTCATGTTTCGGATTTGGAAGTCTGCCTCGTGGAAGCGCTTCTTGTAGTTGATGTTTCCCTCTGTGGTTTCGGCAATCTTTGCCATGGTTTCAACCGCCGCGATGGGATATTTGCCCGCTGCGGTTTCGCCCGAAAGCATTATCGCGCTAGTTCCGTCGTAAACGGCGTTAGCAATATCCGAAATCTCGGCTCTCGTAGGACGGGAGTTCGAAATCATAGACTCAAGCATCTCGGTTGCGGTAATGACGCGCTTGCCGAGCATTCGGCATTTGGTAATCAGCTTTTTCTGAATGGCGGGAAGATGCTCGAAGGGAATTTCAACTCCCATGTCTCCGCGCGCGACCATAATTCCGTCGCACACCTGACAGATTTCCTCGATGTTATCCACGCCCGACTGGTTTTCAATCTTGGCAATCAGCTCTATTCCCTCGGCTCCAATCTCGCTGAGATAACCCCGCACGTCGAGAAGATCCTGCTTGCAGGAAACGAAGGAGCAGGCAATATAGTCGATGCCGTTATCCACACCGAATTTTATATCTGCCTTATCCTGCTCGGAAAGGTAGGGCTGCTTCATTACCTTGCCGGGAAAGCTCATGCTCTTGCGGTCGGAGAGCACACCGCCGCACACAACCTTACATTCAATATCCGCCCCGTCAATCCTGTCAACGAGGAAGGAGAGAAGTCCGTTGTTGAGAAGTATGGTGTCACCGACCGAAAGCTCCTCGGGAAGCCTTGCATAGCTGACCGAAACGCGCTCGCGGTTTCCAACGACCTCGTCGGTGGTGAAGGTAAATCTGTCGCCGTCCGAAAGAAGAATTTTTCCGCCCTCAAAGGTCTTGATGCGGTATTCGGGGCCCTTGGTGTCAAGCATGATGGCAATAGGAAGCGAAAGCTCCTCGCGTACCTCTTTCACAAGGTCGATTCTTCTCTGGTGGTCGGCGTGTGTATTGTGTGAAAAGTTAAGCCTTGCGACGTTCATTCCCGCCTTGCAAAGACCTCTGACGATTTCTTTTGTTTCGCTTGCAGGGCCGAGCGTGCAAACGATTTTGGTTTTACGCATACTGTTTCTCCTTAATTTTGCTTTTTCTATATGCAATTAGAGCAGAGCCTCGGCAGAGCTTTCTTTCCCGAGGGCATCAATAATTCTACATTATATATTATACTGCAAAAACTTGTTTTTTCAACCCATTGTTGTTAATTTCTCCATATAATTAAAAATCAGGCGCAGGAAAAATCCTGCGCCTATATCAGCTAACGCCGCTACTTATGTTCATTACGTGGCTGAAGCAATAGACTGTTGTTCTGAGTTTATCATCGGAAACCGATGTTGCGAACGCACTACTGCTGCTCATGGAAAACCTATTGTTTTGGCGTTGCGATATCCATTTCTTCGCTGCATGTGAGCTTCTATTCTACGAAATATATCATTTATGTAGGTGCGCCTTCATATTATATCATGCCAGCGCAAGAAAGTCAACTGTATGTAGGTATACCTTCTTATATTTTTTTTAATTTCTTGGTAAAATTTATATGTAGGTAAATCTACCGAGTTAAATCTTCTTATTGGAGGATATCAGATTGACTGTAAATAACGCCGTTGCAAAGCGTATTTCCAAGCTGTTGCGAGAAAAGAATATGTCTCAATATCGTTTGGAACAGGATTCGGGAATACAGCACGGAAGTATGCAATGTATAATGAACGGAAGAAACAAAACGGTAACATTGAGTACCGTGATTATGCTTGCAAAAGGCTTCAATATGTCTCTTACCGAGTTTTTAGACGACGATATTTTTTATTCAGAGGATTTAGAGATAGAACAGTAAGGGCCGCCCTGATTTTAGGGCGGTTTTTGTGTTTATAAATAAACCTTAACCTTTTGCAGGAGAATTTATGGATTCCATGCTTGCCGCAGTCCGACCGGCAACACCTTTTTCCTTTGTATTGCGCACTATTTCATTGGCGTTTAACCAAATGCCACGAGTGTTACGCACAATCTCGCCGAGACCCCAAACCAAATGAGCCGTTATTATTCCGGGAATGCTACATACTACTGCGCTTATTAAAAGAATGAACGAAATTACCGCAAGGTATGTATTAACAAAAATAAGGATCAGTGCTACAATCACCAAAAGGCAAGAGAGAACGATAGTAGCACCCAGAATAAATTTTGCACATTTTTTAAGCGCTTCTTCTGAGTTGTAATTAGGATAAAACATTTTATTTTCCTTTCACTTAAATTGATGTTATCGGTAAAAAGGGTCTATCCTCCTTTCAAAATAAAAGATGCGACAACCGAAGTCATCGCACCGAAAAACGCACGACTCCAATTGTCGCCAAACAAAAACGTTGATTTTAGAGAACTCTCCTACACCAGACGCGGAATCTGCGTTTTTACCGTAAATTCTTAGTCTGGCGCACAAAAGCGAAAAAGGGTACAAGACCCCCTATAAAAAACAGAGAGCTTCTCTTAAAATCATTATTCGTTTTCGTTTGGCATCCTTATTATATCACCTTTTCTCGCGTTTGTAAATATATTTTTGAATTTTTTGATAAATAAAAATGGATTAAAGAAAAAAGCGACCCGCTCATTATGAACAGATCGCATTTTTTGCCTGAATTTTACTTAAAGAATCTTTCGAAAACGCCCTTTTTGCGCGCTGAGTTCTTCTCGCCGAGTGTTTCGGCAAAGGAGCGAAGAAGCTTCTTCTGCTCGCCCGTAAGGTTCTTCGGGGTTTCGACAAGCACGGTTATAATGAGGTCACCGCGCCGCTTCGAGTTGATGTCGGGGATACCCTTGCCTCTGAGAGTAAAGGACGTGCCCGACTGCGTGCCCTCGGGGATTTCGTACTTCTCGGGCTTGCCGCCGAGAATGGGAATGTCAATTTCCGCGCCCAGCGCCGCCTCGGTGAAGCTTATCGGCACGTCGCAGTAGAGGTTGTTGCCGTCTCTTGTGAAGAGGTCGTGGTTTTTAACTCTGACCTCAATAATAAGGTCGCCGTTGTCTCCGCCGTTTCTTCCGGCAGAGCCCTGTCCTCTGAGGACTATCCTCTGCATTGAATCTATACCCGCGGGGATTGATACCTCGAGCTTCTTGTTAACCTTAATGAAGCCCTTTCCGTTACAGTTCTTGCATGGGGTCTTGATAATCTTGCCCGTGCCGCGACATTCCTGGCACTGACGCTGTGTCTGCATATACCCGAGCATCGTCTGCTGCTTGACGGTAACGCTTCCCGTGCCGCGACAGACGGAGCAGGTCTCTGCCTTCGTGCCCTTTTCAGCACCCGTCGAGTTACAGTCGGGACAGCCCTCAACGCGCGCGAAGGTTATGTCCTTCTTGCAGCCAAACGCCGCCTCCTCGAAATCTATGGTAATGCGCGTCGCAACGTCCTCGCCATCGATAGGCATATTCCGTCTTGAGTGAGAAGAGCCGCCGCCACCGCCAAAGAAGGAGGAGAATATGTCGCCAAAGTCAAAGTCGCCGCCACCAAATCCGCCGAAGCCGCCAAAGCCCGAGCCGCCGCCCATAGACGGGTCAAACGCCGCATGACCGAACTGGTCGTACTTTGCGCGCTTTTCCTTATCAGAGAGGACGTCGTACGCCTCGTTTGCCTCCTTGAACTTCGCCTCGGCTTCCTTGTCGCCGGGGTTCATATCGGGGTGATACTTTTTGGCAAGGCCTCGATATGCCTTTTTTATCTCATCATCCGAAGCACCCTTCGATACGCCGAGCACCTCGTAATAATCTCTTTTGTTTTCCGCCATAAAATCTGCCTTTCTCCAAGAGAAATGAGCGAGAGAGGGATACCCGTGTTAAATTAAATGCGCACAAATCTCACGCAGGGGCTTCTCCCTTTTCGCCTTTATGGCGGAGCGCAAAGCCGCGCTCCGCCACGTTTTTGTAAACTATTATTTGCTTTTTGCTTTATTAGCCGTTGGTTTTGTCCTCGAAATCGGTGCCGTAAACGTTTCCGTCGCCGTCAGCCTGAGCACCGCCTTCGCTTCCTGCAGCCTGTGCCTGCTCCTTATAAATCTTCTCGGCAATGGGGTAGAATGCCTTCTGAAGAGCGTCGGTATCCGCCTTGATAGCCTCAACGTCGCCCGACTCGACAGTCTTTTTCAGCTTCTCGATAGCCTCGTTTACGGGAGCCTTGTCAGCGTCGGTAATCTTGTCGCCGAGGTCTGCCATGCTCTTCTCAATCTGGAAGATTGCGCCCTCTGCCTGATTCTTTGCCTCAACGGCTTCCTTCTGCTTTTTGTCCTCGTCGGCAAACTTCTCAGCCTCGCGGACAGCCTTCTCTATATCCTCCTTCGACATATTGGTGGAGGAGGTAATGGTGATGTGCTGCTCCTTGCCCGTGCCCTTGTCGCAGGCGGTTACGTTAACGATACCGTTAGCGTCGATGTCGAAGGTAACCTCAATCTGAGGAACTCCGCGGGGTGCGGAGGGAATACCGTCAAGCACGAATCTTCCGAGAGTTACGTTGCCTGCCGCCATCTCGCGCTCACCCTGAAGAACGTGAATCTCAACCGAGGTCTGACCGTCAGCCGCGGTGGAGTAAACCTGGCTCTTCTTTACGGGGATAGTGGTGTTGCGCTCGATTATCTTGTTGAATACTCCGCCAAGCGTTTCAATACCGAGAGAAAGGGGAGTAACGTCGAGAAGAAGAACGTCCTTAACCTCGCCGCCGAGAACGCCGCCCTGAATTGCAGCGCCGATAGCTACGCACTCGTCGGGGTTGATGCCCTTGAAGGGATCCTTGCCCATAAACTTCTTAACCGCCTCCTGAACTGCGGGGATTCTGGTCGAGCCGCCAACGAGAAGAACCTTCGATACCTGCGAGGGAGAAAGTCCTGCGTCGGAGAGCGCCTTCTTCGTGGGAACCATAGTAGCTTCTACGAGGTCTGCGGTAAGCTCGTCAAATTTAGCACGGGTGAGGGTTGCCTCGAAGTGCTTCGGTCCCGTCTGGTCTGCGGTAATGAAGGGAAGCGAAATCTCGGTGGACATAACGCCGGAGAGCTCAATCTTCGCCTTTTCAGCCGCGTCCTTAAGTCTCTGGTGAGCCATCTTGTCTTTTCTGAGGTCAATGCCGCCGTTCTCACGTGCGAAGCTGTCAGCCATCCAGTTAACTACTCTAGCGTCGAAGTCGTCGCCGCCGAGCTTGTTGTTTCCTGCGGTTGCGAGAACCTCGAAAACTCCGTCGGATATGTCGAGAAGCGAAACGTCAAACGTTCCGCCGCCGAGGTCGAAGACCATAATCTTCTGCGACTCCTCTTTGTCCATACCGTACGCAAGAGCTGCGGCGGTAGGCTCGTTGATAATTCTCTTAACCTCAAGGCCTGCAATCTTGCCCGCATCCTTGGTTGCCTGGCGCTGTGCGTCGGTGAAGTATGCGGGAACGGTGATAACCGCGTCGGTAACGGTAGTTCCGAGATAAGCCTCGGCGTCAGCCTTGAGCTTCTGGAGAATCATTGCAGAAATCTCCTGGGGGGTGTACTTCTTGCCGTCGATGTCAACCTTGGTGTCAAGACCCATATCTCTCTTGATGGAGCTTACGGTCTTGTCGGGGTTGGTAACCGCCTGGCGCTTTGCAACCTGACCGACGAGTCTTTCACCCGTCTTGGTGAATGCAACTACCGAAGGGGTAGTTCTCGCTCCCTCGGGGTTGGTTATAACGATGGGCTCGCCGCCCTCGAAAACTGCAACGCAGGAGTTGGTAGTACCTAAATCAATTCCAATAATCTTTCCCATAATAATTTTTCCTCCAATTTATATGATATGTTTTTAATTAACTTATTAGTTTGCCGTCTTTACCATTGCAAAGCGGATAACTCTCTTGTTTTTCTTGTAGCCCTTTTCAAATACCTCGACAATCTCGCCCTCGCCGTAAGCCTCATCCTCGATATGCATCACGGCATTGTGGAGATTGGGGTCAAAGCTCTCGCCGGCAGCGCCAACTGCCTCAATTCCCATAGAGGAGAACACAGAGGATACCGCCTTAAGCGTCATACCGAGTCCCTCCTTGACCTTCTCACCGTCATCATAGTTTGCGGCGCGCTCGAGGTTGTCAATGATGGGCAGCAGCTCTGCAACCGTATCGGAAAGCGCCGACTCGTATGCAGCGTCGCGCTCCTCTCTTGAACGGCGTCTGAAGTTATCGTACTCTGCCGCCATTCTTAAATACTTGTCGTCCAGCTCCTTCTTTTGTGCCTTCAGTGCCTCTATCTCAAGAAGCAGTTCTTCCTCGCGTGTGAGTTCCGCACCTGCGGTGTTTTCTTCACACGCCCCCTCCTCTTTTATCTCTTCTTCGGGGTTTTCGTTAAGTATGTCCTTATTTTCCATTCGTTCCTCCGTTTTCTTTGAATGGCTCGCCAAGAAGATTATCCTCGTCAACCATTCGGTCAAGCCCTGTGGCAAGACGGTTTAACATACCGATAACCTTTTGGTAGTTCATTCGCTTCGGTCCTATAACGCCGACCGCGAGCTGCTTTCCGCCAACCGTCACGTTCTTGAAAATCAGCGTGGTATCCTTCATCGCATCCGAGGAGTCCTCGTTGCCGATATAGACGTTTATTCCGTCCTCGGTGGTGGTGTGAGAGGATATGACGTCAAGAATTTTTTCCTTTTCCTCAAGCACTCCGAGAAGATTTCTGAACTTTGCCGTGTCGGAATATTCGGGATACTGCAAAAGGTTGGTAACTCCGTCGAGCTTAATGTCTGCGGTGTCGAGCTCGCTCATCGTCTCGTAGATTACCTTAACCGTCGGGTGAACCATCGCTCCGAGTGAGCCCATAATGCTCTCAAGCTTGACGATAATCGGCATCGTTATCGCGTCGCTCTCAAGATTGACAAGATAGAGGTTGAGAGCCTCGGTAAACCTACGCAAATCGTCGGCGGCAAGAGGGAAGGAGAGATGTATCGTCTTCGCCTTCACAATGTCGCCCGAGAACATCATAACGAGAAGGAAGTCGCGAGGTGAGAGATGAACGCTGTCGAACTTGTTGATTCTCACCTTGCCCGCCCCCGACTTGAAGGCGATACCCATGTAGTCGGTGAATGACGAAGCAAGCTTCGACGCCTCAGCGAGAATCTCGTCCATCTCCGAGAGCTTATAGCGAAGTCTTTCGTTTATCTCGTCTATTTCATACTTGGTCTGGCTGTACTGTTCTATGAGAGTGTCAACGTAGAAGCGGTAGCCAAGCTCGGACGGAACTCTTCCCGCCGAGGTGTGAGGCTGAACGAGGTATCCCATCTCCTCGAGCTCTGCCATCTCGTTTCTGATGGTAGCAGAGGAGCAGGAAATCATCGCCTCCTGCGAAAGATACTTTGACCCGACAGGCTCACCGTGATTGATATGCGCGTCCACGATAGCCTTCAGAATCTGCATTTTTCTTGCCGAAAGCCCGGAATAATCCATTTTTACCTCCCACAACCGTTTTTTAGCACTCTTCGCTTGCAAGTGCTAAACTTGACACTAATAATATAATATATTTTTCGCCCTGTGTCAAGCATTTTAGCAATAAATTTTATGAACGTTTTGTTAATATTTAGCCGTCAAGCAGAGTAAGTGCTAATTTTGCAAAAAAATCGACACGCTCTTTTGCTTTTATCCTGTGACTATCCTGAAAATAATTTAATTAACCTTTAAATTGTGTTCTCAAATTATTAATCTTTGTAAGTTAAAATAGAGTATAAAATATTACTGATTTTACAAATGAAACAGAGTATAAATTACTACGGAGAAATATATGTTTGATGATATAAAAGAGTATCTTTCTCTTAATCTAAAGGATTATGAGAACATCGGCGTTGACTTTGAAATAAATAAATTCCTGATACTCCTTGCCATAGCGCTCTCGGTGGCGTCCTTTGTAATAAACCTGAAGCGCATGATGATTTTCGAGATGATAAAGCAGCTCTTCCGCCGAGGCGCGACGAGCGAGGAAAATGCCAAAACTCTGGGTGAGCTCGGTCTTATGGACTCTCGCGGCATTAGGCGCGCTCTCTCGTCGGATACTCAACTGCGGCGTCTGGTCAGCTTTGTCGGCGAGAGGAAGATTTCTTATGAGGAATATGTCGCGCTTCCTAAAGAAAAGAAGAAAACTGCAGAGGTGCCGGATCTCAAGACTGCGCGCTTCTATATTCCCGAGAGCTCACTTGACCGTGCGAAGTACGTCTACAACAGCTATAACCCCTCTTTTCTTCATACCATTTTGCTCTGCCTCTTGTACCTTTCGGTAACGGTTTGCTTAATTATGCTGTCGCCGAGTATAGTATCACTCATCGACGCCTCACTTGGATAAAAAGAGAAAACCAATAGAAAAAGAGAGAACATTTCGGCTATTTTTAAAACCGATCTGTTCTCCCTTTTTGTTTTTATAGAGCCTGATGCGCAGAATCCTTTGAAAAAATCTTTGCTTGCGTGGCGGTTATTCTTGACTTTCTGTGCTTTGGGGAGCGCAGGAGAGGGCGTGATACGGCGCGTCGGCGGTGAAGCCGAGCGAAGCTCCCGTGCCGATTTCCTCGGCGTTGCCGTTATACCAAGCATAGCCCTCATCCGCGCCTTCCTTTATAGCGGTGAGGCTTGTGCCGATAGGAATTATGACCTTTTCTTTGCCGTTTATGGTCGCACCGCCGTCAAGGTTGACGAGCGAGTAGGATTTTGAAAGGTCGTACGTGCCTGCGTGCTTGAAGGCGATTTGCGCGTTTTTACCCACGGTAATCATAGACTGCGTAAGCTGGACAAGCTTATCGTCGTTTTGTGAGTGAGCCTTAAGAGCGTATTCAAGGATAGAGTAGGTTTTAGCCTTGCCGCTCGGCTCGCCGTCCTTGTATGCCTGAATAGTGAGCTCGTCGCCCATGTTCTTGTATTTGAGCTTCGTATATTTGAAGCCGATACAGCCCTCGGGAGTGGAGATGTTAAGGTTGGGGGAGAGGGTTGTCACCTCGCCGGTTGCATTATTGGTCACCTTGAGCTTGATACCCTCGTAGCTCTCGAATGCAGAGTAATCTACGGCGAACCAAAGGTGCACCGAGCTTGCGAATTCAAGATTTGCGTATGCTATCTCGAGCTCCGCCCCTTCGTCTGCAAAGGACACCGCCCCAAGCGGCAGAGAGAGAAGTGCGGCGAGCACGAGGATCAGGGATAAGGTCTTTTTCATTTTAGATTTCCTTCTTTTCGCTTTTTAACATTTTATATAATATATATGGTACACTTTATTTTAATGCTTTAGGTATGAGTTGTCAATACAGTTTTTATGAATAAGTGTTAAAATTATTCCGTCTGCATGGTCTCGGCGGAGATTTCCTCTGCATAGCGGACGGTTTCCATCGAGTCATTTGCGTATTTATCCGCGCCGATAGCGTCTGCGTATTCCTGCGTCAGAACCGCGCCGCCAACGACAACCTTTACGCTAGGCAGCTCACGGTGAAGAAGCCTTACCGTCTCCTCCATCGCGGGAACGGTAGTGGTCATCAGCGCGCTGAGGCCTACTATCGCGGCTTTCTTCCGGCGCGCCTCGCTGACTATTCTTTCAGCAGGAACGTCGCGTCCGAGGTCGGTGACCGAAAAGCCGTAGTTTTCGAGAAGAAGCCTTACGATATTCTTACCGATGTCGTGTATGTCGCCCTTGACCGTCGCTATGACGATGGGGCATTTTTCCTCGTCCTCGCCCTTCGGAACAGCCGCTTTGATTACCTCAAAGGCAGAGCCTGCCGCCTCTGCGCTCATAAGAAGAGCGGGGAGATACACCGTCTTTTTCTCAAAGCCCTCGCCGACCTTGTTGAGTGCGGGAATTATATCCTCCGAAACTACGTCGAGAGGGGGCGTTGATTTTATAAGCTCCGTGGTGAGCCGTGCCGCCTCGTCCGAGAGCCCCTTGACTATTGCCCGCTCAAGCTCCGAGCGATATTCGTCGGGGGCTTTTTCACTTTTAGGAGCTGACGGGGCTTCGGTTTTAGGAAGGCTCTCGGCAAACGCGAGATAATTCCGACAGCCCTCGTCAAGACCGAAGAGCGCCGAGCAGGCGTAGTAGGTCTTCATCATTTCGGCGGAATGAGGGTTCATAATAGCCGCCGAAAGTCCGTTTGCCAAGGCAAGAGCAAAGAAGTTGGAGTTTACGGTGTCACGCTCGGGAAGCCCGAAGGACACGTTTGATATGCCGAGAGAGGTGTGACAGCCAAGCTCCTCGCGTATCATTCTGACGGCGCGGAGAGTTTCTACTGCGGCGTTTTTATCGGCGCTCACCGTGAGGGCGAGCGGGTCGAAGATAATATCCTTTTTATCGATGCCGTATCCTTCCGCGGCAGAGAGAATTTTTCTTGCGATAGCCACACGCTCCTCGGCAGTCGCGGGAATTCCGCCCTCGTCAAGCGTCAGCGCGACGACGGCACCGCCGTATTTTTTTGCTAGGGGAAGCACCTCGCGTATACTTTCCGCCTTTCCGTTTACCGAGTTTATCATAGGCTTGCCGTTGTATATTCGGAGAGCCGCCTCCATAGCCGCGATGCTCGAGGTGTCAATCTGCAGGGGAAGGTCTATTATCGCCTGAAGCTCGCGGACGGCTGAGGTTAGCATGTTGCATTCATCTATTTCGGGAAGACCGACGTTGACGTCGAGGATATGGACACCGCGCTCCTCCTCGGCAACACCCTCCTTAAGAATGTAGTCCATATCGCCTGTACGAAGGGCTTCCTTGAAGCGTTTTTTGCCGGTCGGGTTTATGCGCTCGCCGATAAGCACGGGAGAGTTGCCAAATACAACCGCATGGGTGTACGAGGAGACAACCGTATGGCTTTTTTTTGACACGGGGAGGGGGGTAATGCCCGAGATTTTAGCCGAAAGCGCCGAAATATATTCGGGTGTCGTGCCGCAGCAGCCGCCTACCGCACGAACACCGAGCGCGGCGAGGGACGCCACCTCCGAGGCAAACTCGTCGGGAGAGACGTCGTACACCGTCTTGCCGTCATGCGACCTCGGAAGACCTGCGTTGGGCTTTAAAATGACGGGAAGCGAGGAGTATTCGAGATAGTCCTTTACGACGGGAGCGAGGGCACTCGGGCCGAGCGAGCAGTTGACACCTATAGCGTCGGCGCCCATTCCCTCAAGCATCGCCACCATAGCTAAGGGCGACGCGCCCGTCATAAGCTTGGCATCCTCGCCGTAGGCGTTGGATACGAAAACGGGGAGATTGCAGTTTTCCTTAGCGGCAAGAAGAGCCGCCTTCGTTTCGTAGCTGTCGTTCATAGTTTCGATAAAGACGAGGTCACAGCCGTATTTTGCACCGAGGCGCACGGTTTTTGCGAAGATTTCAACGGCCTCCTCAAAGCCGAGGTTGCCGTAGGGCGCGAGCATTCTGCCCGTTGGACCGAGGTCGAGAGCTATCCACTTTTCCTGTGTGCCGACGCTCTCGTCGCGGGCTCTTTTTGCGCTTTCGAACGCCGCCGAAATGATTTCCTCAAGCTCACAGTCGGAATATTTCAGCGAGCTCGCTCCAAAGGTATTCGTGCTCACGACGTTGCTGCCGGCGTCAAAATAGGCGCGGTGTATCGAGGTTATTTCCTCAGGGTGTGTGACGTTCCATTTTTCGGGAAGCTCGCCTGCAAGAAGCCCGCGCGCCTGTAAAAGTGTGCCCATTCCGCCGTCGAGTACAAGGATATTTTCTTTAAGATAGTCGGTAATTCTCATTTTTCATTCCTTTTAATTCCGATTATTGCCGTAACCGATTTCGTCGGTGACATCAAAAGACTTTCGTTTAGTGTAAGTCCTATGCTTTTCTCGCAGTCGAGCGCCCCGAAAATCTTGCGCTGAAGCTCTAGCGGCAAATCTCCGTACCCCGCACTGAAGCGAGGAGTAAGTGCCGTACCGTGTAGGATTTTCTCGCGTTTTTGCTCCTCACAGAAGAGGTCGAGGAGCGCCTCTATGCGCTCTGTGGCAAGTCCTTGTAATATAAGAGCGCGCGAGGGAGAGAGCCTTGAGTGCTTTGCTATAAGTCGGTCTATACCGATGCCGAGCGTCGCCGCAAGGACTATAACGCTCTCGCACCCCGAAAGATGCTCGGCAAGTCTTGCCGACATCACCCCGGCAAAGCCGAAATCAAGCGAATTTTCGACACGGGTAAGGGGGTATTCTCCGTAACAAAGTCTGTATGAGAGTGTATCCTCCGCCTCAGCAATGCATTCGTCAAGCATAGCGAGGGCTTCGGGAGAGCTTCCTCGCACTCCTGCGTAGCGCAGAGCCTCATGCTTGTCTATAGGCGGAGCAGAATAGCTTTTTGTGTAAACTATGGTTGTCATTTCAGTATGCTCGAGAGGTTGTCGAGTATTTTTCTTGCCACGTCGGGCTTGTTCATTGAGTAGACGTGTACGTTCCTTATTCCGTTGGCAAAGAGGTCTATTATCTGGTCGGTGGCGTAGGCTATTCCCGCCTGCTTCATAGCGTCGGGGCTTGTGCCAAACTTGTCAACGAGGCTGGCAAAGCGCCTTGGCATAAACGAGCCCGAGAGCTTGATTGCCCTCTCTATCTGATTTGCGTTTGTTATCGGCATTATGCCGGGAATTACGGGTAGGGTAATGCCCGCCTCGCGTATCTTGTAGAGGAAGTTATAGAGCAGGTTGTTGTCAAAGAACATCTGTGTCGTAAGGAAGTCGCAGCCTGCGTCAACCTTTTCCTTCAGATAGCGAATGTCCTCGCCTTGATTTTTGCTTTCGGGGTGCACCTCGGGGTAGCACGCACCACCGATGCAGAAGTCCTCTCCCGTTGAGCGAAGCTCGCGCACGAGGTCTATCGCGTGTCTATATGCCCACCCCTCTTTGTCGCTTGCCGCAAGCTCGGGGGTGAGGTCGCCGCGAAGCGCCATTACGTTTTCAATTCCCGCCGCCTTTATCTCGGTTATTTTTGCCGCAACCGTTTCCTTTGTAGAAGACACACAGGTCAGGTGCGCGAGGGTGGGGACTGCATAGCGCTCCTTTATATTTTTAGCAATATCAAGGGTATATCGGCTCGTGCCGCCGCCCGCACCGTAGGTAACGCTCATAAATGCAGGGCGAAGGCTTGCTATCTCCTCGGTAGCCTGCTTCACGCTGTCAAAGGCGGTGTCGGTTTTAGGCGGGAAGACCTCAAACGAAAGAGAGAGCCCGTCTTTTTTAAAGAGTTCGGTTAATTTCATATTGTCCTCCCGAAAGAAAGTAGGTTTGATACAAAAGCGTTAGAGTCACATTAAATCCGCGAAGTGCGGAATATAGTCAGCCAAAAGACCGAAGGCGAAGCCTGTGATA
>JAZSIJ010000099.1:0-4773 GCA_045533755.1 Eubacteriales bacterium
GGATACGCTATCGAAGGACTTTCCTGGCTTATGATGAGCTTTTGGAGACTACTTCCGTTTATATGAGGTAAAAAATGACAGAACAACTGACATATCGACTCGACCAATTTGAAGGTCCTCTCGATCTGCTTTTAACTCTTATAGGAAAAAACAAGGTGAGCATCACCGACATACCTATCGCCCTCATCTGCGATCAGTATATGGAATACATCGCCGAGGCAGAGCGCATGGATCTCGAGGTAGCGAGTGAATTTATCGTTATGGCGAGTGAGCTGATGCTCATAAAGTCGAAGATGATACTTCCGCACGAGGAGGGTACCGAAAACGACCCCAGGCGCGAAATTGCAGATGCGCTCTTACTCTATCAGCAGGCAAAGCTTGTTGCAAAGGAGCTTGGGCCTCTATACGAGCAGTTCTCGGGCAGATACACCAAGGGAACAGACGAGATACCTCCCGAAAAGGGACTCCCTATGAACCTCGATACAGAGCTTCTCACAAAAGCGCTAGCCTCGGTTCTGCGGCGAATGAAGATTTCGGAGACCGCAAGAAAGCCCGCGGAGCTTGTCAACCCCCTTATAAAGCATCGCGTCGTATCCGTCGAAGAGAAGATAGCGGAAATATGCGCTCTTCTCGAGGAGCACGAGGAGGCATCGCTCTTCTTCTTGCTAAAGGACGCAGACTCGCGCTCTGAATTAGTCGCGCGCTTTATGGGCATACTTGAGCTTATAAAGCTACATAGAATAACTATAACCACCGTCCATTACGTCGAGGACGCCATTGAGTACGACGAAAACGGACTTGAGATGAAATTCATGCTGAACCCCGATTACGTACCGCCCGAGGACGTGACGAGTGAATTTGACGTAAACCCCGAAGATGAAAAGGAGGAGGAAGACAACGATGAGTGAAAGCGTTAATGATATTAAAGAGGTTGAAGAAAAAACCAGAGAGCGCGCCGTCGTCTTTGAAGAAGCGCTTGAGGCTATACTTTTCGCAGCAGGACACCCAATTTCATACGCGACGCTCGCCAGAGTTTTCGAGCTCACTCCGGGACAGGTAAAGGACAAAATCTTTGACTACGCATTGAAATACAACAACTCGGATATTCCGAGAGGAGTTATTCTTCTCGCTTACAAGGAGGAGTGTCAGCTCTGCACAAAGGAGCAATATCTGATAGAAATAAGATCCGCCCTCGGCATAAAGAAAAGCGGAACGCTTTCCACCTCGTCGCTTGAGGCTCTCGCGATAGTCGCCTATAATCAGCCTGTAACCCGTGCATTCGTTGACACGCTCAGGCGAGTTGATTCCTCATACGCTATGAACAACCTGATTGACCGAGGCCTTATAGAGTGCAAGGGCAGGCTCGACGTACCCGGACGTCCTATGCTCTACGGTACTACCTCCGATTTCCTTCGTTGCTTTGGACTTGAAAATCTTTCAAAGCTCCCCACCACAAGCGAGGAAATTGCCGCGATGTTCGAGCGCATACGTAACCACGAATCCGAGGACAAGCCTGACGAGGCAATCGAGGGCGGTGAACAAATTTCGCTTTCCGACGACGCTCTCACAAATACAAACGCTCCGTTAGAGGCGTCGGACGTCGCAGAAAGAGAAGATAGTCTATTCGACGGTGAGCCGTCTGCCGACGACTTTGTAACCGTGGGAGAGTAATGGGGCGGTATGGTGAATTTATTATCTTCTTTTCAGATAATTTTCATCATTCTTATCATACTCGTAATATTAACTCAAAACGTTTCGATAAAAATTCTAAAACAAGAGGATTTTTTACTCGAGTTTAACTTTACTTTATTTGCTTTTTCGGTAATTCCCGGAAAAAAAGAGAAGAAAAAGCGAAAAAAACGAAAAAAGAGCTCGCTCCAAGAACGTTTACACACCTATTCTCTTGTCATAAAAGTCTTAAGGCTCGGATTATCCCGTTCTCACCTGAAGGTCAAGGCGTTTCACCTTGGTTCTCCGCCCGACTCGGAAAAAGTCTTTCTCGTTAAAGCGCTCTTAAATATACCCAGAGACACCGCCCTTGCTTATTTGAAAAGCATCTCTGCTTCTTTTGAGTATACACCCGAAAAAAGCGACGGACACGCGGACGTTGAAGCAATTATATACACCCCGCTTTATCATTTGATAGTTACTTTAGCATACTACTTCAGGGAAAGGCTGAAATCAAAACACAAAGCGAGGGCAAACTCATAAAGGAACAGGCACATTCAAACGATAATAAGATGAGCGAGATAATCAAGACCTCTCTTGAAGGAATAAAGAGCTTTACCGATATGGACGCCGCATTTGGAAGTGCAATCAACACCCCAAGCGGTGTTACCATTATTCCCGTTTCCAAGATTTCGCTTGGATTTGCGAGCGGTGGACTCGATTATTCGGGAAAGCGTTCCGCCTACGATAAAAACTTCGGGGGCGGCGGAGGAACTGCCGTTTCGGTGACTCCCGTTGCGTTTATTGCAGTCGGTAGAAACGCCGAGGTTTCTATGATACCCATAGACGACAGGGGCGGCGCAAATCTTGAAAAGCTCCTCTCACTTGTCGAGCGTTCACCCGAAATCGTTGAAAAAATCAAAAATATACTGTCATAAATTTCTTTGAATACATTTTCTTCTCCATCGAAAAATAATTACGAGGAGAAAAATATGTTACAAAATGCTACCGGCAAGCTAATTGCTTTTATTCTATTTGTCGCGCTGCTTATAAATCTTGGGCTCACTCTTTCGTCAGCCGAGGGTACTATCTCGGTAAACGGGGGGGCGGCTGCTCTGTACGAGCCTAAGACGAAAACCTTCCTTTATTCAAAAAATGCCGACGAGCGACTGCCTATGGCAAGTACGACGAAGATCATGACGGCGCTTGTCGCTATTGAACGAGAAAATCTGAAGCGCGAAATCACGGTTGACGAGCGTGCTGTCGGCATAGAGGGCAGCTCGGCTTACCTCAAAGCAGGTGAGGTGTTCACTCTTGGCGAATTGCTTTACGCCCTTATGCTGCAAAGCGCAAACGATGCCGCAGAGGCAATAGCCTATGCTATCGGCGGAAGTATCGAAGGCTTTGCCGATTTAATGAACGAGAAGGCTGCCTCTCTCGGTCTATCCGACACGCATTTCACAAACCCGCACGGGCTTGACGACGAGGAGCATTATACCACGGCACGCGACCTTGCCGTGATAGCCGCTGAGGCACTCAGCTACCCCGAATTTGCCGAAATAGCGTCAACCACTGTAAAGCGGGTTGAAAAGGAAGGCATATCAAGACTTTTCGTAAATCACAACAAGCTTCTGAAGCTATATGACGGCTGTATCGGTGTCAAGACGGGATTTACCAAAAAGAGCGGAAGATGCCTTGTCAGCGCCGCAGAGCGCGACGGACTTCGCCTGGTAAGCGTTACGCTCGACTGTCCTGACGACTGGTGCGAGCACAAGAAAATGCTCGATTTCGGCTTTGACCAAATTGAGAGAGTTCTTTTAATATCTAAGGACGACTTTGAATATTCCCTGCCCCTTTTAAATGCAGAGGAAGAGTCTGTGAAGCTTGGAATAAGCGAGGATTTGTTTATTATAAAGCGCAAGGACGAGCCTATGCCGGAATTTAATATAGAGCTTCCCCGCTTTGTGAGCGCACCGATATTATCCGGAGGCAAGGTAGGGAAAATAGTTGTAAAGATCGGAGAAAAAACCTTGCTTGAATGCGACCTCATTGCAAGCGAGTCAATCAACGCAAAAAAGAAGGAAGGCTTCTTTAGCTTTCTGTTTTAAAGGATTACTATGGAAAAAATCAGACTTCAAAAGTTTATTTCACAGGCTGGCGTTATGTCACGCCGCGCCGCTGAAGAAGAAATCAAAAACGGCAACGTTTCCGTCAACGGTCACGTTGCCGAAACGGGAACGAAAATCGACCCCGCATCCGACGTCGTTACAATAAGAGGCAAGCGCTTGAAGTATGAGCATCGGGAATTTACATACGTTATGCTAAATAAACCGCGCGGTTATCTTTCAAGCACCTCGGACGACAGAGGCAGAAAATGCGTCACGGACCTTGTTGACGTTGGAAAAAGGATATACCCTGTCGGTAGGCTTGACCTCATTTCCGAGGGAATGCTTCTTCTCACCGACGACGGCGAATTAAAAAATAAGCTCACCCACCCAAGCCACTCGATACCTAAGGTGTATCGCGTAAAGGTTGCAGAAGAGGTCACAGACGAACAGTATGAGATACTCACCTCGCCACTTGTTATCGACGGATATACTGTAAAACCCGTTGATGTCCTCATCGGTGAGCGCGACGAGAGCGGCACGGTTTTAAAAATGACCTTGCAGGAAGGACGCAACCGCCAAATTCGTAAGATGTGCGAGCAAGCGGGACTTACGGTTAAGCGTCTTGCCAGAGTTTCAATAGGCAAGCTGAAGCTCAACAATCTTCCCGTCGGTAAGTGGCGCTATCTTGAAGAGGAAGAGGTTGAATATCTCCGCCGAGCAACGAGGGGTGCGAAAAATGTTTAAGATAACACCAGTACAGAATATAGAGGAGCAAAGAAAACACGCGGACGAATGCGGTATTCCCTGCCGTGAGGGATTTTTTGCATACGCTATGGTTGATGCAGACACAAAAGCCCTTATGGGAATGGCGCAGTTTGAGATAGGCGAGTCGGGCGGTTATATTACCGACCTCGTGCCAAAAATCGATTACGATGATTTTGAGGCGATGTTCATACTCGGCAGGCAGACGATGAACTTCATCGACCTTTGCGGTGTG
>JAZSIJ010000147.1:0-9139 GCA_045533755.1 Eubacteriales bacterium
GGTTGTCTTCCTAAGACCGCTTGGCCTCCGACTTCACCGAAGATGACTGCCGCACCGGTATCAATACCGAGGGCATTGTCAAACTCCTCGTCGGGAAGGGCAGTGAACTTAATGCCAGCTCTGCCAATCATTCTTGCAAGCTCACGGGTGGTAAGAGCGACGTCAACGTCACAGATACCCTCGCCTGCCGCGGACATATCATCTCTGCCTACCTCAAACTTCTTTGCGGTACAGGGCATAATGGATACTACGAAGATGTCCTTGGGGTCAATGCCCATTTTCTCAGCCCAATAGGTCTTGATGAGCGCGCCGCCCATCTGCTGAGGAGATTTGCAGGAGGAAAGATGACCGATATATTCGGGATAGTAATACTCGCAGAACTTAACCCAACCGGGAGAGCAGGAGGTAATCATAGGAAGAGTGCCGCCGTTCTTTACACGCTCAAGAAGCTCGGTAGCCTCCTCAACGATAGTGAAGTCAGCCGCAGTGTTGGTGTCGAATACCTTCTCAAAGCCAAGGCGTCTGAGAGCCGCAACCATCTTACCCTCTACGTTAGTGCCGATAGGCATATCAAAGCACTCACCGAGAGTTGCACGGATAGAGGGAGCGGTCTGAACGACAACGTGCTTTGAGGGGTCGGCAAGAGCTGCCCAAACCTTGTCGGTGTCGTCGCGCTCAACAAGAGCTCCGGTAGGACATACGGCGGTACACTGACCGCAGGAGATACAGGGAGTAGCACCAAGGTCAAGATTGAACGCCTGACCGATGCAGGTATCAATTCCGCGGTTGTTCGCACCGATAACCGATACGAACTGCTCGTTACATACTGCTACGCAACGGCGGCAAAGGATACACTTGTTGTTATCTCTTACGAGGTGAGGGGTAGAGTAGTCAAGCTCGTACTCTGGCTTGAAGCCGCCAAAGGCGTTCGAATCTACACCGTACTCAAGGCAGAGCTTCTGAAGCTCGCAGTTGGTCGAACGTGCACAAGAGAGGCAGTTCTTATCGTGGGTCGAGAGAATAAGCTCAAGGGTGGTCTTGCGCGCATCTCTTACCTTCTGGGTGTTGGTCTTAATCTCCATACCCTCGGTAACGGGGTAAACGCAGGCGGTAACAAGACCGCGAGCGCCGGTAGCCTCAACAACGCAGATACGGCAAGCGCCTATCTCGTTCTTTTCCTTCATATAGCAGAGGGTGGGAATCTCCACGCCTGCCGCACGGGCTGCCTCAAGAATGGTCGAGCCCTTGGGTACGCTAACTGCAATACCGTTAACAGTTACATTTAACATTTCCATTTAAGCGTACTCCTTTCTTACTTTTTGGATATAGCGCCGAACTTGCAGCCTGCGATACAAGCACCGCACTTAATACATTTAGCGGTGTCAATCTCGTACGCGGGAAGCTTCTTGCCGGGAGCTATGTAGTCGGTTTTGTAGATGGCATCAACAGGGCAGTTCTTAGCGCACTTGCCGCAGCCGATACACTTGTCCTTGTCAACGACGAAGGAGAGAAGGCTCTTACAAACGCCTGCAGGACACTTCTTATCTACGACGTGAGCGATATACTCGTCGCGGAAGAAGTTGAGGGTTGCAAGAACGGGGTTGGGAGCAGTCTGTCCAAGGCCGCAAAGAGAATTCTGCTTGATGTAGTTGCAGAGGTCCTCAAGCTTGTCGATATCCTCAAGAGCGCCCTTACCCTCGATAATCTTATCAAGGAGCTCGAGAAGGCGCTTTGTACCAACACGGCAGGGAGTGCACTTACCGCAGGACTCGTCAACCGTGAATTCAAGGAAGAACTTAGCCATATCGACCATACAGGTGTCCTCGTCCATAACGATAAGACCGCCCGAGCCCATCATACAGCCAATGGCCGTAAGGTTGTCGTAATCGACCTCGGTTTTGATAAGGCTTGCAGGGATACATCCGCCGGAAGGACCGCCGGTCTGAGCCGCCTTGAACTTTTTGCCGTTCGGGATACCGCCGCCAATGTCGTAGATGATATGCTCAAGGGTAGTACCCATGGGAATCTCAACAAGACCGGTGTTCTCAATCTTACCGCCGAGCGCGAATACCTTGGTACCCTTCGACTTTTCGGTACCCATAGACGTGAACCAATCAGCGCCCTTAAGGATAATCTGAGGAATGTTGGCAAAGGTTTCAACGTTGTTCTCAACGGTAGGAGAGTTGTAAAGACCCTTAACTGCGGGATAGGGAGGACGGGGTCTCGGCTCGCCTCTGTTACCCTCGATAGAGGTCATAAGCGCGGTTTCCTCACCGCAAACGAAAGCACCTGCACCGAGTCTTATCTCAAGGTCGAAGTCAAATCCGGAATTAAAGATGTTTTTACCGAGAAGACCGTACTCCTCAGCCTGTTCGATAGCCTTCTGAAGACGCTTAACTGCGATAGGATACTCCGCACGGACGTAAACGAAGCCCTTGGTTGCGCCAACTGCGTATCCGCAGATGGTCATAGCCTCAATAAGACAGTGGGGGTCACCCTCAAGAATGGAACGGTCCATGAACGCTCCGGGGTCGCCCTCGTCTGCGTTACAAACAACGTACTTCTGGTCTGCCTTGTTAGGCGCACAGAGAGCCCACTTGCGTCCGGTGGGGAATCCACCGCCTCCTCTTCCGCGAAGACCGGAGTCCGAAACCACCTTGATAACGTCCTCGGGGGACATCTCGGTGAGAACCTTACCGAGAGCCTGATAGCCGTCCATAGCGATGTACTCGTCAATCTGCTCGGGGTCAATAACGCCGCAGTTGCGGAGAACTATACGGTTCTGGGACTTATAGAAGGTGGTCTCGCCGAGAGAAACTATCTCCTTTACCTTATCGTCATCGGCAGAGCCGGTGTCGCTGTAAACAAGACGCTCAACGAGTCTACCCTTGAGAAGATGCTCCTCAACGATTTCCTTAACGTCGTCACGGGTAACGCGGCTGTAGAATGTTCCTTCGGGATATACGATAACGACAGGACCAAGGGCGCAAAGACCAAAGCAACCGGTCTGAACAATCTTAACCTCTTCGGAAAGACCGAAGGAAGCGAGATTCTCTGCAAATGCCTCCTGAATGCCGTTACTACCCGAGGAGGTACAGCCCGTACCGCCACAGATAAGAACATGTGAACGAATCATATCATTACACCTCCGAATTACTTAGAGCTGGCAATGGTGAACTCTGCAACCGGATTGCCCCCCTTAAGATGCTTTTCAACAATGGTTTTTGCCTTTTCGGGAGTCATTTTGACGTAAGTCGTCTTGGCTCCTCCTGCCTCGTAGACCTCTACGACGGGCTCGTATTGGCAGATGCCGATGCATCCGGTCTGAGAAACGGTAACGTCGCCTGCAAGACCAGACTCGTTAACAGACTCCACGAATGCGTTGAGAACCGGACGCGCGCCCGCTGCGATACCGCAGGTAGCCATACCTACGACAACGCGAACCTGGCTCGTGCCCTCGCGCAGAACTACTTTGTCCTTCATTCTGTCTTTGATTGCCTGTAATTCAGCCAAAGATTTCATTGATTTGCTTCCTTTCTGTGATTCTTATATTAATTTTATTGCTAACAATATTGCTCCTCTAAACAGCCCCTTATCCATTCCAAAACCTCGTAGGTATTAAGCGGAACGCCCTCAAGCACCGAGCGAAGCTCGCGTGTGTCGAGACGTATTTCCTTTTCACAAATATGATGCATGAAAAGAAAATCGACGTCGGGGTGTCCTTGAATAAGAGTGATTACAGAGGATGTCACGTCGCCAAGCGGCGTGAAGTCTAGATGATTTTTGTTAAAATATGCGGTAACAGTCGTGCCGTGCAGCTCACCCGTAGAGGAGGATATCTCAATGCTTCCGCCGGTTTGCTCTGCCGCCAGCTTGAATAGCGGTATTCCCAGACCAACCTTTCGCGTGGTGCGCGTGGTGTAGAAGGGATCTACGACAGACCTTACCGTTTCCTCTGACATACCGCAGCCGTCGTCCTTAATCGAAATAACAAGCTCGGTATCGCTTTCGCTTATGGAAATCTCGGTGAGGGTTGCCCCTGCCTTGACCGAATTTTCCGCAATATCGAGAATATTGAGAGATAATTCCTTCATAAGCCTACCTCAAAATTTTGAAAATCTCAGCCCTGACAGCATCAGACGTGTCAAGCCCGTCGGGCAGAACGAAGAAATTTTCTTTATCGCGTATCCCCGTGAGAAAATGTGCGTCGGAGTTAATTACGACGGTCATATTCGAGAGGTCAAGCCTTTTTGAATACTCTTCAACGCTTTCGCCGTCGCGAAATTCAACGGTGCTGAACCCGAGCGTGTCGGGCAGAGTACCGAGGACGGCTATTATGCCGTTTGCTTCGCGGTCAATGTGAGCAGGATAGCATATTCCGCCAAATTCACTGACAAGCCGCGATAGCTCCTCTACCGAAATGTCGGTAGCAACAGATAGGAGATTCTCCTCTTTTCCTACGAGATTATCCTCTCCGTCGAGAATAAGCTGCTCGCCGAATATATCGGGGCGGTTCTTTACGGGAAGACGGCGTCTGTCGACCTCTTCTCCGAAACGAAGTGCGTCAGACAGCCTCTCAAACAGGCATACTATATGAATTTCCTCTGAGGTTGTGAGCTCCATACCGGCTATGGGTACAAGACCGTAGCGCTCTGCCGCCTCAAAGAAGGCAGGGCAGTTTTTGACCGAGTTGTGATCGGTCAGGGCAACCACGTCAAGACCGGATAGCTTAGCCATTCCTGCTAAATTGTTTGGAGTGTTGTCGTCGTCCGCACAGGGCGACAGACAGGAGTGGATATGCAGATCGTAATAGTATCTGCTCATTTTAAAATTTCGGATATCTTAACTGCGGTTTCGTAGACGGGGAAGGGGGAGGTCAGAAGATTGACACCCTTGTCCCTTGCAACCGTTATCAGCTCCGAGGAGGGAAGAACCCCTTCGGCTAATACAACGCAGGACACGTCCGAGAGCGACGCAACAGCGATAACGTTTACGTTTGACATAATGGTTATCCAGACGTTGTCAGCACCGGCACGTCCCATAACCCAGCTTAACAGGTCGCCGACGTATGCGCCATTTACATGTCTGTCGCCGTCAGAGACACATTCAGCGCCAAAACCGCAAGCGTCGGTTAACTCTCTTACCGTCATATCCGTTATTCCTTTCCGCCGTCGTGGAGCTTTGCCTTCTTAATTGGGCAGTCCTCGTGGCAGGCAAGCTTTTTTACAATATCCTCGGCAAAAGCCTTGCAGGTAGGTGCTCCGCACGCACCGCAGTCAATGCCGGGAAGATCGTTCTTTAGTTTTTGTATATCCGCCATCATTCGCATGGATTCGGCTATACTGCTTCCAAGTCTTGATATTGGCGAATACTCCGGAAGCTCCTCAAAAAGATAGCTTGCCGGGATATAGTCCGACGCGTCCTTCGACGGCTTGTTTTGCGAAACCGGAAGATAGCGTCTTATTGTTTGAAGTCTGGCCTTTGCTATGAAAGGATTCTGTATCGTCAAAACTCCGCCGACACAGCCGCTCGTACACGCATTTAGCTCTATAAATTCGAGAGGAGGAATGTTTCCGGTCTCGACCTGATCGAGCACGCGAATAACGTTTTCAATACCGTCAGCGGCGAGGTAGTCGGAGTTGAAGAGAGCGTTAGCCTCTCCGCCGCTTTTTGCCCAGCCTATTCCGAGCATTCCCGATTCAAGACGCTCGGGAACAATCTCGTCCTTTCGCATCTTGCTTATGAGCGAGAAATACACGTCGCTCATGGAGACAACCTCGTCAACGTAGCTCTTGTAGCTTGCAAATCCGTTCTTTGCATAGCTCGCCTTCGAAGGACAGGGAGATATGAAGCACACGCCAATTTCCCCGTCTTTGAATTCGGGGTGCTCCGCTTTTGCCTTTTCCTTCGCAAGCCTTGCCGCGATTTCCATAGGCGGAAGCATATGTATGACGTGATCAAGCAAAGAAGGGAAGCGCAGACTGATTAGCCTTACTACAACCGGGCAGGCAGAGCTTATAGCCGGCTTCTTTACCCCCTCGGTCTTCAGATAAAGTCTTGTGTAGGCAGTGACCAGCTCGGCAGCCTTAGCCACCTCGAATACGTCGTCAAATCCGATTTTGATAAGTCCGTCGAGCACGTAATTAACGTCCTCAAGATTATCAAATTGACCGTAAAGTGAGGGGGCAGGAAGAGCAATCTTCCATTTAAAGCGCTCCATATCGGCAAGCTTGCTGCAAACGGCACGCTTTGCCTTGTGCGGACAGTTCCTGATACATTCACCGCAGTCAATGCATCGTTCGGAATTTATGACAGCCCTGCCTGACTTTATTCTGATAGCCTCGGTAGGACAGTGCTTAAGGCAGGTCGTACAGCCGGTACATTTACTTTCATCGAGCAAAACCGAGTGCTTGTATTCGTGCATTAGACAATCACCTTAGCCGTAAGACTTGTCAGTTCGATTCGCTTACGGCAAATTAACCTTCATAATTATTCGTGTCCCGACGCCTACGGTAGAATCAATTTCAATTGAATCGGTATTCCGCTTCATATTGGGAAGACCCATACCCGCGCCAAAGCCGAGCGAGCGAATCTCGTCGGGGGCGGTAGAGAATCCCTCCTGCATCGCCATGTTGATGTCCTTGATTCCGGGGCCCGTGTCTTCGAGAATAATCGTTATACAGTCTTCATTCACGCGAACCTCGGCGACACCTCCGCCTGCGTGAATTACCATGTTTATCTCACCCTCGTACATTGCAATGGAAACGCGTCTGATAATTTCAGGAGAAATGCCAAGCTGACGGAGATTCTTTTTGACCGTTACAGACGCCTGACCGGCTGACGTGAAGTCGTTGCCGTCTACGTCGTAGCGGAAAACAAGCTCGTCACTCATGCTTTCTTCTGCTGGTTTACAAGACCGTTCGAGTACAAAATACCGCAAGCCTCGTAAAGCCGCTTGTCCGTTGACATGATAACAATTCCGTTATCACGTGCAAGCTGGAGCATCTCCTCCGTAGGTTGTTTGGAACGGACGAAAACGATACACAGCATATCCATCATCATCGCCGTGCGAATAACTTGTGAATTTATCAGACCGGTGAGTAAGACTGCCTGATCCTTAACGTAAGCGAGAACGTCGCTCATAAGGTCGCTGCCGCACGCCGAGTAAACGTGCTTCTCGAGATTTTCCTCGCAGGAGAGAACCTCTGCGTCGAGCAATTCCTGCATGGTACAGATTTTCATAGCTTGTCGTCCTTTGACCGAAATTATCTGTATTTTGCTATAATACCGTCAACGTCGTCAACAACGAGACGTCCGTAAACCTCTTCGTTCACAGTAAGAACGGGAGCAAGACCGCACGCACCGATGCAACGGCAAGCGGTGAGAGAGAACTTTCTGTCGGGGGTGCATTCGTCACCTCCGATTCCGAGAACCTCTTGGAGTCTGTCGTAAAGGTCGCCCGCGCCTCTTACGTAACAAGCGGTGCCAAGGCATACCGAGATGTGATTTTCTCCCTTGGGAGTAAGAGAAAACTGTGCGTAGAAGGTAGCAACGCCGTAAACCTTTTGAAGCGGCACGCTCATACCCTCTGCGATTTTGTTCTGAACCTCGATGGGAAGGTATCCGTATATCTCCTGCGCTTCCTGCATAACGCCCATAAGACGGCTCTTGTCATGCTTGTTCGCATCGATAACTGCGGAGAGCTTTGCTTCCTGCTCGGCGGTTCCGTTAAAAGGGATGGTGGAAAGCTTTTTAAGCATTTTTTGTTCCTCCTTTGATTTTTTGCATAGTGCAATAATGTAACGCAGTACATTCCTTAGTATTATAGCACATTAAATAAAAATTTTCAATAGATGCGGGGTAATATTTTCTGGAAATCGAGGTTTTTGTCGAATTGCACAAAAAGGACATTGTTATTTTTTTCACATTGTCCAATTTGCGTACTCCGAAAACAGATAATTTTGAATATCTCGGAGCAAATTTCCATCTTTTCCGCCAATTGTCACCCCGTCGAGCTCTCTTACGGGGAGGCAGAGCTTAGTTGTGCTTGTCACGAGTGCCTCGTCGCACTCCTTTAATTCTCCGAGAGAAAACGGACGCTCAACAACCTCAATATTCATAGCTCGACACGCCGACAGCAGACGTTTTTTTGCTATTCCGGGGAGAATGCGCTCGCAGTCGTGATGAGTAATAAGCCGTCCGTCCTTCAATATTGAAATGTTGGAGTGAGCGCACTCGGTGACAAAGCCGTCCCTAACGAATACAGCCTCGTCGCACCCGAGCGTTTCGGCTGATTTTGAGGCAAGGACGGCAGGTAGGAGATTGACGGTTTTAATATTGCAAAAGCCGTAGCGTTTATCCTCTGCGGAAAGGAGCTTCAGCCTTGCTTCCATCGGCTTGAGAGTGAAATCACTTACCGTAATAAGCAGTGACGATGAGCAGCCGTCGGGGTAAGCGTGCAGGCGCTCCTCCGAGCATCTTGAGAGCTGTATGTAAAGAAAATATTCCGGCAAATTTGCTTTTTTTACTACATTATATGATATGTCGCATAGCTCTTCGACAGAATATGGCATAGGTATATTAAGCCGTGCCGCATTATCCGACAAGCGCGCAAAATGCTCCTCGTGTAAAAACAGCTTGCCGCCCCGTCCAATGATAGCATCGTAAACCGCATCGCCAAAGAAAAGCGACCTGTCCGAAACAGGTAGCACAGGCTCACCGCTTTCGTAAAATCTTCCGTTGTAAAAAACCGCTTTAGGCATAAAAAAGCCCTCCTTTGCATTTTAGTACATTCTATGCAAAAAGGAGGGCGTATGGTAAATTAAAATTGCTTTGATACGATGACGTTGCCGTCAAAATCCTTTATCGTAAAGGTGCGGTTTTCGTAAATCGCGTAGGTCTTCGGATTATTCTCCTTCGGGAGCGAAACCGAGCCGGGATTTATATAGAAATTATCATTGCCAAACGGGGTAATTCCCGGCACGTGAGTGTGTCCGTGAAGGAGAATTTCACCCTTGCGGAGAGGGGGAGGCGTGGCGGTGTTGTGACGGTGTCCGTGTGTCGCAAAAACCGAAAGCCCGTCAAGCGAGAGGTATATATAATCTGCGAGAATGGGGAAGTCGAGCACCATCTGATCGAC
>JAZSIJ010000088.1:0-7979 GCA_045533755.1 Eubacteriales bacterium
CCCTCTATCTGCAGGCTCACCGCCCCCTCGCGCGACGGTGTGACCTCGACCGTTATTTCGTCTGAGAGCGACACGGTATGCATAACCGTTTCTACGTCGTGAAATCCGTCGGGACGCTTCCCTACGACGTCAAGATAGAGATTTATTTTAGCGTATGCCGGCTCCTTGACTGCTTTCATTTTCTCCCGTCCTCTCCTTTTTTGTATATTATACACTATTATACGTTTTTTTGCAAGGAAAAAATATTTTTAAAAATCTATTGACAAACCGAAACATATGTGATATAATTCTCTGGTAGTTTGGACAACTATGTCCGACCCCTTGCCACGAAGGTGGCCAAATGACCATAAGGAGGTAAATTCAGATGGAAAAGAAGATTTGTTCTTATGAGCTTCTCTTCGCAATCAGCGGCAATCTTTCCGAGGAAGATTACAAGGCTCTTTGCGAGAAGTTCGTAAATCTTGTAAACGATAACGCAAGTGACGTTAGCGTTAACGAGTGGGGCAAGAAGAGACTCGCATATCCTATCAACTACATCACTGAGGGATATTACGTTCTCGTTAGCTTCAAGAGCGAACCCAGCTTCCCTCTCGAGCTTGAGCGTGTGCTCGGTATAACCGAAGGCGTTATCCGTTACATGACCACGACCAAGTGCGAGTCCGAGGCAGCTTCCGAGCCTGTAGCGGCAGAGCCCGCAGCGGCTGAAGAGGCACCCGTCGAGGCAGCAGAAGCTACCGAGGCATAATTTTGATTAGGAGGCAGAAAAATGGCTAGTTTTAACAAGGTTATCCTTATAGGTAACATGACGGCAGATCCCGAGCTCAAGCAGACTACCGGCGGCACGTCGGTGTGTAGCTTTTCCATAGCTGTCAACCGTCGCTTTGCGAAGGCTGATCAGGGTCAGCAAAACGTCGACTTCATTAACATCGTTACTTGGAGACAGAGTGCTGAGTTTGTCTGCCGCTATTTCAAGAAGGGAAATCCGATACTTATCTGCGGTCAGCTTCAGACTAGAACCTGGACTGATAATCAGGGTCAAAAGAGATACGCTACCGAGGTCGTTGCTGACGAGGTTTCCTTCGTCGCATCCGCGGCTCAAACTGCCGCTATGGGCACTCAGGGCGGCTCCGCTTATACCCCCGAGGCTTACAGCACTCCCGCAGCATCGGCAGGCCCCGCTGTTTTTGAGGAAATTCCTAACGACGGAGAGCTTCCTTTCTAATAGGAGCCGTGCCGTCTTCCGCACGTGAGGCTCACTACGCGCGGAAAACATACAGAAATCGTGAGTCGGAAAGGTTTATGGACTATCCTAATGGAAAGAAACGATAATCAGCGTCCTTCGTTCCACTCCGCACACAGAAGAAAGAAGGTTTGCATCTTCTGCCAGGATAAAGTGAACGATATCGACTACAAGGATACCGCTAAGCTCAGAAAGTTCATTTCCGAGAGAGCAAAGATCCACCCCACTCTTTTTTCCGGCAACTGCGCTCTTCACCAGAGACAGCTCACCGTAGCTATCAAGAGAGCTCGCCAGATGGCACTTCTTCCCTACATTTCGAACTAATTTCGATTTTGAAAAGACCGCTTTCGGCGGTCTTTTTTGTTGACAAATAGGAGCTTTTATTGTATAATATATCCATAAAAGCGATGGAGGCATGTATGGCTATAAGGATAGAGGGGCTTTCGAGAATATTCGAAACGGCAGAAGGCGAGCTGCGCGCTCTCGACGGCGTGTCGCTGACCATTGACGACGGTGAATTCGTAGCTATCGTAGGAAAATCCGGCTCGGGAAAAACGACACTTCTCAATCTCATAGCCGGGCTTGACAAGTCAACCGACGGAAAAATAATACTCGACGGCACCGACATAACGGCACTTTCCTCCGACTCACTCGCTAAGCTGCGCCGAAGAAAAATCGGCGTTATATATCAGTTTTACAATCTCGTCCCTGAGCTTACTATACGCGATAACATAGCACTGCCGATAGAGCTGGACGGCGGCAGACTCGACGAGGAAAGACTAAAAGAAACCGCTAAAGCCGTAGGACTTGACGGCAGAGAAAACGACTATCCGAGTATGCTCTCGGGCGGTCAGCAGCAGAGGGTCGCTATTGCCCGTGCACTATATCAAGCTCCTTCCATACTCCTCGCAGACGAGCCTACCGGCAATCTTGACGCCGAGAATTCACGCGAGATAATGCGCTTGCTCACCGAGCTTAATGAAAAGAACCAAATCACACTGATAGTAGTCACGCACAGCGAAGAGATTGCGAAAACGGCTCGACGCGTGATAACCTTGAAAAACGGAAAAATAACCGAGGATAAGAGAAGCGTATGAGAACGGTTATTCATTTAACTCTTGCAAAGCTGAGAGCGCATATTTACAGGAGTATATTTCGCGCCCTCTCTGCTATGACCTCTGTATTTACTCTCACGTTTCTTCTCATTTTTCTTCTAGAGCTTAACTCTGTCAGCGCGGGGACTTCTTCGCCTCTGCTTTCTGAGTTTATTCACGATTCAACCGACGCTCTGCGGTCTGCGCTCATACTCACGGCAATCATCGTTCTGGTAACACTCTTCATCTTTATAAGAATGCAAAGCGAGGAAAACGCGCTGTTCTCTGCCCGTATATCCTGCATAGGAGCTACCTCACGCCAGATTTCCATGATATTTCTTTGCGAGCTTTTAATTCTTTATTTTGTCCCAAGTATTATAGGAGCTCTTCTCGGCTGGGCTTCCGCAAGTCTTACGGCAGTTAACTTTTCCACAACACTTTCAGCCAATATAAAGCTTATAACGACACCGACTATACCATTTGTATTAGCTATAGCGGCGTTTGTTATCATTATCATCTTCTCTTCCCTAAGAAATACGTCCTCACGCAATTCCGTAATGGAAAAAGTCAAACGTCACAATAAAAAAGAGGTCGGCATCCGTCACGGCTACAGAGCCTCCTACACCTTCAGAAATATGCCTATCGAGCAAAGGCTCGCAAAAAAATGCCTAGATTACCGCAAGGAGAGCTACGCGAGAATCGCGGTTATGCTGACGGCAACGCTCTCTTACGTTATTGTCGCGGTGCTTTCCTTTGGTAAGTTCTTTGCAATCGAGATAAACGTCGATGTGGAAATCTACAACTTGGCTCTTGAGGTTGTATACGCGACGTTTGGCTTCTTCACTCTGCAATTCATAATTCTGTTTATTTTGGGGGCAATTCAGCTCGTCTATATGGTAAAGCTTCAATACGAATCGCGCAAGGAATCCTATCGGATATACCGCTCGCTCGGAATGACAGAGCGCGGAATAAAAAGAACGGTACTGTACGAATACCGTTCTGTTATGCTATGGAGCACAGTTGCTATTATATTTATCACCGTTTTTATGTCATATCTCACATCTTAGCTCGAAGAGCTTATCCGAGAGATTAACGAAGTCCTCGGTTGAGAGGCGCTCGCCTCTAACGGCTTCGGGATAACCGAGTGAGGTAATGGCGTCCTTTATCTCTTCCTTTGAATAGCCCTGCAGCTTCGCCGATATGGCGTTTTGCAGGGTTTTTCTACGCATTTCAAACGCCGCCTTTATCAAGGACTTGAAGAGCTTTTCGCTCTTCGGCTTAAATTTTGGCTCACGGTAGAGGTCAATGCGTATGACCGCGCTGTCAACCTTAGGTGCGGGGACGAACGAGCCTGCCGAAACCTTGAAAAGACGGCGCACCGTTCCGTAGTAGCCAAGCATCGCGGTAATCGCACCGTAATCTGCCCTTCCCGGCTCTGCAGTCAGGCGTGTGGCAACTTCGTTTTGAACCATTACCGTGATGGTAGAAAACTTAATGCCCGACTCGAGAAGCATCATAAGTATGGGGGTTGTTATATAATACGGGAGGTTCGCGCATACCGAAACCGGACGTCCCTCGGAATGCTCGGCTATGAGTGCTGTGAGGTCAATCTTCATAACGTCGTCATTTATTACAGTAACGTTGTCAAACTCGGCAAGTGTCTTATCAAGGACGGGTATAAGTCCCTTGTCTATCTCGACGGCGACGACCTTGGCATATCTCGATGCGAGCTCGGCGGTAAGACAGCCGATTCCGGGGCCTATCTCAAGTATCATCGACCCCTTGTCATCGGCACACTGATCTGCTATTTCCTCGGGAATTATTCTGTTTGTAAGGAAGTTCTGCCCAAACTCCTTTCGGAAGGTTATTCCTGCCTCCGCCATAACGCTCTTTATCACAGAGAGATTACAAAGATCCATAAAATTCTGCCCTTACTTTTATTTTCCAGTATATTATAGCACACTTTTCTAATAAAATCAAGGCGTCCTTCGTGATAAGAAAACGCCGGTTTCCTATCATCGACAATACAGCTTATTGAGAGCTTTCCACTTTCTTCTATCAATGGAGTCAAGCTGGGACTTGGTGATACGGTACGCCCAGTTTCCGTCGGCTTTGCCGGGGGTATTGAGGCGCGTGTCGCAGCCGTACCCGAGAATATCCTGGATTGGAAGAATTACCAGCCTCGAGTGACTTGTAAAAATCGTTCTTATCATACTGTCAAGACCGTTCTTCCAATCGCCGACGTGACCGCAGTAGGCAAGCATACGGGCGCGCGTTTTTTCATCAAGCTCCCATAGGTAGCCGAGCAAGGTATTATTATCGTGAGTACCCGAGTAGGCAACAGAGTTCTCGGGATAATTGTGCGGAAGATGCGGGCTATCCTCCTCTGAAATGAAGCCGAACTGAAAGACCTTCATTCCGGCAAATCCGCTATCCTTGACGAGCTTACGTACGTCGGGTGTTATATCTCCAAGGTCCTCGGCGATTATCTCGGCTTCTCCTGCCGCCGCCCCCAAGTCCTTTACAAACCGAAGCCCTGGGCCCTTTATCCATTTTCCCTGTGCGGCGGTTTCGGCATTTGCGGGAATCGACCAATAGGAAGCAAATGCTCTGAAGTGATCGATACGAAGCGCGTCAAACAGAGTTGACATATATTTGATTCGGTCACACCACCAGCGGTAACCGTTCTTCTTCATTTCCTTCCAGTTATAAAGAGGGTTTCCCCAAAGCTGTCCGTCTGCGCTAAAGTAATCCGGAGAGACACCCGCGACGTGCGTGGGCATACCGTTTTTATCAAGCTGAAACTGCTCCTTTCTGCTCCAAACGTCAGCGCTGTCAAGCGCAACGTATATCGGAACGTCGCCAATAATACGAATCCCCTTGTTATTCGCATAAGCTTTAATTTCAAGCCATTGGCGGACGAAGGTGTACTGAATAAATTTCCACGCAAAGAGTATGTCCTCGTCGATGGCACAGTCCTGCCATTCATACCACGGTGCACCGTCGTTAGCGACTTTTCGAGCCATAAAGCTACAAAAATCCTTTAAGTGTGGCGAGGAATCAATAAACGCCTCAACCTCGCTTCTGCCCGAAACGCGCTCCGACGCCCTCTTAAGAAGTGAAAAGCGCTCTTTGCGGAGGCGTTCAAACTCGCATAGATAGGGGTCGTTCTGCCGAGCCGACGCAAGCTCGTCATCGGTAATAAGCCCCTCTTCGTTAAGGCTTTCCAAATCTATGAAATAGAGATTTCCGCTGAAGGAGGAATAGGACTTATATGGAGAATTGCACTCGTCCGCCATACAAAAAGGCAGAACCTGCCAATATGAAAAGCCCGAGTCGGAGAGAAAATCAATAAAATATTTCGCCTCCTTGCCGAAGCTACCCGAAGAGTAATCTCCGAACAAAGAGGATACGTGCATGAGCACACCGCTTTTGCGATACATGAGAAACACCAACCTATATTGTAATACACAAACAGTATAGCATGAAACAGGCTTCTTGTCAAGAAAAGCTACCTTTTCTCTCTTATCCGGAAAAGTCGCGTGAGGGGATTTGAAGAAAAGTGGAAAGCGAAGAGTACAAAAAGAAAAAGCCGCTTACGCGACTTTTATTTTTGGAGCAGGTAACGGGAATCGAACCCGCACGGCCAGCTTGGGAAGCTGGAGTTCTGCCACTAAACTATACCTGCGTGATTTATGATACTTATATTATATATCAATTATTCCCCAAAATCAAGATATTTTCGAAAAAACCAAAATTAACTCTTGACAAAAGAAAGAAAGAATAGTATAATATTATGGCAGTTGTTTCTTGCTGGAGTGGCGCAGTGGTAGCGCAATTGATTCGTAATCAATAGGCCGTGGGTTCAAATCCCATCTCCAGCTCCAAAAAAGAGTTTATCCCTTGCGGATAGACTCTTTTTTGCTTTGATTAAGAGAGGGGATTTGAATTAGGGAGAAAATTGCGAAGCAATTTGTGCGAAGCACCAAACAGTCCGGTGGACTGTCCCGCGGCTAAGGCCGCCACGGGCGGAAATCCCATCTCCAACTCCATGAAAACCGACAAGCCTTGAGAGCTTGTCGGTTTTTGTTTATTTCAGCTTCACCACCACTCTGCGGATTACGTCAAAGGGTATGACGCTTGCAGCGAGGATTACTGCTATCCAAAGCTCACCCGCGTCGAGCGGAACGCATCTGAAAATCGAGCCTCCGAAGTATATCATTGCAATTTGAACCGAGGATATAAGAAGCATTATGAATATAAACGCCTTGTTCTTCCAGAGGTTCGAGAAAATCCACAGTCTCTCGCTTCTCGCCGAGAAGCAATTGAATATTCCCGAGAAGATAAAGAGTGCGTAAAAGGCTGTGAGGTGCTCCGCCTCTCCCGAATAGAGCCCTCGGAAGAGGGGGACGATTAAGAAAAGTGTACAAAGCATGAGCGTATATATTCCCGACGAAGCAATGTGCGAAATCATTTCGCGCGAGAGTATTTTTTCATCGCGGCGCTTCGGCTTTTCCTTCATATAGTAGCTCATAGGCGCTTCTCCCGCAAACGCCAGACCTCCGAGCGTATCCATAATTATATTCACCCAGAGCATCTGCACTATTGTTATGGGGTTCTCTATACCGAAGAACTGTCCGACAAGCGAAATACCGCAGGCGGCGAGGTTCATTATGAGCTGGAAGGTTATAAATTTTCTGATGGATTTGAATATGGTTCTGCCGTAGAGAACGCTCTTTGAAATAGCCGAGAAGCTGTTATCGAGGATTACTATATCCCCTGCTCCTTTGGCAATATCCGTACCGCTTCCCATAGCGAAGCCTACGTCTGCCATCTTCAGAGAGGGGGCGTCGTTCACACCGTCGCCCGTCATACCGACGACGAGGTCAAGCTCCTGAGAAATTCTGACGAGTCGGGTTTTGTCCCCCGGCAGAGCTCTCGCGAGCACGCGAAGCTCGGGCAATATTTTCTTCACCTCCTCGTCGCTCATACGCGAGAGCTCGTCGGAGGTCAGGACTGCGCTCTTTGTTCTGTATTTAAGTATTCCGCACTCGGAGGCTATTGAACTTGCGGTTTCCTTGCTATCCCCCGTCAGCATAACCGTCTGTATACCTGCCGAGGTAACCTCTGCTACCGCTTCCTTGACGCCTTTTCTGATTTTATCCTTTAGAACTATGAGAGCGATGAAGGTATAATAATCCTCCCCGTCCTGTATAGCAACGGCTATCGCACGCTCTCCTCTCGACACGGTCGCAAGATAGTCGGCTTCTATACGCGAGAAGTCGTAAAGTATTTTCTCGCCCACCTCGTTATATATGTATTTAGAGGACGAAAGAATTACTTCTGCCGCGCCTTTTATCAGCTTTTTCCCGTTTTTTAAGGTTATGGACGAATATTTCTTATCGCTGCTGAAGGCTTCCTTGCTTGATATATCGGCACTTACGGCTTCATCTCTAAAGAAGGAAAATATTGCTCTGTCAGTCGCGTTTCCGCCGACGACCTCACCGTTTTCGCTGATACACTCGGTATTATATTTTCCCGATATTGCAAGCTGCTCGTATGAGATTTTATCATTTTTCAGTGCCTTGATGCTCTTGTATCTGCCCGTCGGCGTTATTATTTCCTCGCAGGAAAGCTTCCCTTCG
>JAZSIJ010000065.1:0-2253 GCA_045533755.1 Eubacteriales bacterium
ATATAGAAATTCTCGTCGCCAAACGGAGTAATTCCTAGCACGTGAGTGTGCCCGTGAAGGAGAATTTCACCGCGCCTTAAGGGCGGGGGAGTAGCGGTATTGTGATTGTGACCGTGCGTCGCGAAAACCGAAAGCCCGTCAAGCGAAAGATAAGCATAATCGGCAAGGATAGGGAAGCCCAGCACCATCTGGTCAACCTCGGTGTCGCAGTTTCCGCGCACGGCTAAAATCACGTCGCGCCTCGCGTTCAAAAGCTCAATAACCCTCTTCGGCGCGTATCCCTTAGGCAAATCGTTCCTCGGCCCGTGATAGAGAATATCTCCAAGCACGAGAAGCCTGTCGCACCCCTCTTTTTTAAACGCCTCGAGCGTGGCACACGCCGCCTCAAAGTCACCGTGTATGTCCGAACAAATCAAAAGCTTCATGATATAACCTTTCAAAGAAATTGTAATGAATGTGCAATAAAACGTTGCACAAATTAAAAATTATATCGTGTTTCGTAGAAAACCGTGTATAATATTATATCTTAATCGAACGCCGTTGTCAATACGGAGGATAATTTTGCATTGCTGAAATCTTGACAAACAAAAACAATTATGTTAAAATATAATTTAGATTTTTCTTCCATAAAAATGAAGTGAGGGACGATATGCCGCCAAAAATCAAAAAGGCCGATTACGGTGACCAGAGCATTAAGAGCTTAAAGGGCGCGGACAGAGTCAGGAAAAGACCTGCCGTTATTTTCGGATCGGACGATATTATCGGCTGCCAGCATTCCTTTATAGAAATTCTCGCGAACTCGGTTGACGAGGCGCGCGAGGGCTACGGCGACAAGATAATAGTCAAAAAGTACCTTGACCTCTCCATTGAGGTTGAGGATTTTGGCCGTGGTGTTCCTCTCGGATATAACGAAAAGGAAAAGAGATGGAACTGGGAGCTCGTTTTCTGCGAGCTTTACGCCGGCGGTAAGTACGACAACAACGACGGCGACTCGGCGTACGAGTTCTCGCTTGGTCTTAACGGACTTGGCGCGACTGCTACGCAGTATTCGTCGGAGTATATGGAGGTGCGCTCCTACAACGGAAAGACGCTCTCCTCGATAGACTTTAAGGCGGGAAATCCGAAAACCGACCTCAGCGTTGTGGATATTACCCCCGGAATGAAAAAGCGCGGCACTATCATCAAGTGGCGTCCCGACCTCAAGGTCTTTAAGGAGGTTGACATTCCCGTCGAGTTCCTTTCGGCAACCCTTCGCCGTCAGGCATTCGTAAACGCGGGAATTAAATTCATATTAGAAGTAGAAACCTCAAAAGACAAGTTTGAGAAGAGTGAATTCTACTACGAGAACGGCGTTGCTGACTATATTGCCGAGATAACCGACGGCATAGCGCAGACTCAGCCTGTTCTTTGGCGCATTGAAACCAAGGGACGCGACAGAGAGGATATGCCCGACTATAAGGTAAAGGCAGAGATTACCTTTTGCTTTGCCAAAACCGGACTTGCCGAGTATTATCACAACTCCTCCTTCCTCGAATACGGCGGCGCACCCGACAAGGCGGTGAAAAATGCCTTCACCTACGCTCTTGACAAATACATCAAGGCAAAGAATAAATATTCCAAAAACGAGTCGAAAATATCCTTTGCCGATATTGCGGACAACCTCGCGGTTATAGTCAACTCGGCATCAACGCAGACCTCCTACGAAAACCAGACGAAGAAGGCTATAACCAACGCCTTTATACAGAAGGCGCTGACCGATTTCATCAAGACCAACCTCGAAATCTACCTCACCGAGAACGCCACCGCGGCAAATACCATCGTCGGTCAGGTCTTGGTCAACAAGCGCGCAAGGGAATCTGCGGAGAAGACCAAGCTCGACATCAAGAAAAAGCTCTCGGGCAGCACGATGGACGTTTCAAACAGGGTGGAGAAGTTCATTCCCTGCCATTCCAAAGACCCTGAGCTCCGCGAGATTTATATAGTTGAGGGAGATTCGGCGGCATCGAGCTGTAAGCAGGGAAGAAACGCCGAATTCCAAGCTATAATACCCGTCAGAGGTAAGACGCTCAACTGTATGAAGAGCTCCTACGAGAAGATATTTGCAAGCGACATTATCGTTGATCTTCTAAAGGTTATCGGCTGCGGCGTTGAGGTTAAGACCAAGAAGCCCGGCGAGATTGCAACCTTTGATTATAACGCTCTCAAATGGAGCAAGATTATAATATGCACCGATGCAGACGAGGACGGCTTCCA
>JAZSIJ010000003.1:0-10070 GCA_045533755.1 Eubacteriales bacterium
AGGGAGGCGTAAAAGAGGGAGGCGAAACGCCTCCCCTACATATTCACTTTTCACTCTTCACTTAACCGCAGGTCATGGGTCTCCCCACCCGAAAGCTCGGCAATCGATATAGAAAACGGGAGGCGAAACGCCTCCCTTACATATTCACTATTCATTATTAGCACTACCTTCTGCGTCTTTTCTTTGGCTGACGCTGTGCAAAATAGGCTGACACTGCGCTTATTCCTATATACAAAACGTAGTTTATGACGCTCGGCAGAGAGGGGACGCCCATTGTTACAATGCCGACGAGGAAAAGTATCAAAACGAGTAAAAGCGCCGAAAGAGTAGCGATAATCACACCGCCCTCGCCGCATCTTTTTGCATTTATAAAGCCTGCCAGAGCTCCCGAGAGCAGCATCGCGCCAAACGACCAAAGCTCGCTTTTGTACGTAGGGTCAGAGCCGAGATAGAGTACGAGCGTTGCAATAAGCATACAAGCGAAAAAGGAGAGCGTTGCAACGAGAAGTCCTGTGAGAAGTGGGCGAAGTGCGCCCGTGTCCTTTGTTTTTGTACGTTTAATCATAAAAACGGCCTCCGAATAAGTCCTTTGTACAAACTTATTCGAAGGCTCTCGCTTTTATGACAAATATTTTATTTAGTCTCGGTGCTTTCTGCCTCAGCAGCCTCAGCTGCCCCGGCTTCCTTCGCCTCGGCTTCCTTTGCCTCGATGACCTGAGCCGCGAGGTCTGCCGCCTTGACGTCAACCGACCTGACAGCGCCCTTGAGGAAGCGAATCTTGGTCTTGTCCTTGGTGGTCTCAAGAACGAAGGTCTCGCCCTTGATGGAAACTATTTTACCGATAATACCGCCGATGGTGGTAACCTCGTCGCCGACCTGGAGAGAATCTCTCATCTCGGCGTCCTTCTTCTCCTGCTTCTTCTGAGGACGAATCATAAAGAAGTAGAAAACGAGAATAAGAACCGCGACCATTATGAGCGTGCCCCAGATGCCGCCGCCCTGCTGAGTGTTGCCGCCTGTACCTTCAAGCAAAAATGCAAAATTAAGCATAACGTATACCTTTCTTTGAAATATTTTTATTCACAACCATTATTATACAATAACCGACGCCTAAATTCAAGTGGGAAGTCGAATATTTTTATAAAATTAACATTTTGGGACTCCGCACACTTTCTTTAGGGCAAAATATCTAAAAAAAACCGAGTATTTTATATAAAACGACAAAATTACATTTTTTGTTAAAAATCCGTTTACAAACAAGCGTCTTTATGTTAAAATATTTTTCGGGTTGAAACAAAAAATACCTAAAAAGAAAGGGATGTTTGAAAATGAAAATGATTTATCAGGTCAGCGACAGACCCGGCTTCTCCAAAACTGTGGTTTTCGCAATTCAGCAGCTCCTCGCAATTATGGCGGCGACGCTCGTCGTTCCCATCATCATCGGTAACGGAATGTCTCCTGCCGCAGCGCTCTTTGGCGCGGGCGTTGGAACTCTCGTTTACCTTCTCTTCACTAAATTCAGAAGCCCCGTTTTCCTCGGCTCGTCCTTCGCCTTCCTATCCTCTATGGCGACGGCGTTTGCAGGCGGAGTTTCCATGGCTCTCGGATATCTCGGACTTATAATCGGAGCTGTCCTTGCAGGTCTTGTTTACGTAATCATAGCTATCGTAGTTAAGTTTGCGGGTACTGAGTGGATTAACAAGCTCATGCCGCCCGTCGTTATCGGTCCGACGGTTGCTATTATCGGTCTTTCTCTTGCAGGCAACGCAATAGGCGATCTTCAGAAGGGTGATGTTACCGCTCCCGTCGTTCAGCAGATTTTCGAGAATGGTCAGCTTGTAAGCAACACCACTAACTTCGTTTCTCTTGCAAATCCCCTTATCGCAATTCTTTGCGGTCTTGTAACGCTCGTTACCGTAATACTTTGCTCCACCTTCGGCAAGAAGATGATGAAGCTTATCCCCTTCATTATCGGTATCCTTGCAGGCTATGCCGTTGCAGCTGTCTTTACCGTTATTGGTATTGCTACCGAGAACACCGCGCTCCAGATTATCAACTTCGGTTACTTCTCGGCACTTTGGGAGGGCGGCGTTACTCTCTCCACCTTCGTGGCGCTTCCCGAGTTTACCTTCCTTACCGCGCTTGGCGGCTTCTCTGAATTCAATCTTGCATATCTTGGCACTATCGCCGTAGCTTACGTTCCGGTTGCATTCGTCGTATTCGCAGAGCATATTGCAGACCACAAGAACATCTCCTCCATAATAGAGCGTGACCTTCTCACCGACCCCGGTCTTTCGAGAACTCTTCTCGGTGACGGCGTTGGTTCTATGTGTGGCGCACTCTTGGGAGGCTGTCCCAACACCACCTACGGTGAGTCGGTTGCCTGCGTTGCTATCACCAGAAACGCATCGGTCATAACAATTCTCTTTGCTTCGGTTGGCGCGATACTTATTTCCTTCCTCTCGCCCTTCGTTGCATTCGTTGATTCTATCCCCTCCTGCGTAATGGGCGGCGTGTGCATCGCGCTCTACGGCTTTATCGCAGTATCCGGTCTTAAGATGATAAACGGTATCGACCTCGGCGAGAACAAGAACCTCTTCGTAGTTTCCACCATTCTCGTTTGCGGTATCGGCGGACTTGCTATCAACATCGGTCCCGTTACCGTCACCGCTATTGCAGTAGCACTCATTCTCGGTATTGTCGTTAACCTTCTCCTTAAGGACGCAAAGAGCGAGAGCGAGGACGAGTAATAACTGTATAACTAATACTTAAAAAACGAGGGTCGGCTCAGTGAGCCGACCCTTTTAGTCGCTTGGTTTAGCTTAGCTTAGGAATTCTACCTCGTAGGTGAAGCTTTCATAGTCGAAGGTTATCGAAAGCTTGCCGGTTGTGTAATCGCTGTAGTTTACATAATCGAATACGTAGGTGTCCTGGCGCTCGGTGGGCATTTTCATAGTAAGATAATATCTCATACTGTTAAGCACACCGTCGAGAACGAACTCTCCCTCCTCTTCCTTGGAAGAGAAATAATAGAGCTGAAGGCTGTAACCTTCGTCGTTGGTGAAGTATTGCTCTATATTGAAGATACCGAACACAACCTTGGCGCTTGCAGGAAGAGTTATCTCAACTGCGCTGTCGGAGATGTCCGAAATCTTAAAGGAGTAGTCGAAATTGAAGGACAGCTTCTCGGTCTTGGTTTCGTCGAGCCCGTAGGCGTACTCGGCATCGATGTCAAGCTTCGCAGAGAGGGCAAGCTCGCTTAAGGCGAAGCCGTCGGTGAAGCTGATGCTGCTCGAGGTGTTAAGTGCGTTAATCTTGATGGCCGCACAAGCCTCCTTTATGCTGGTGAAGAAGGGTGTACCCATATCCTCTTCAACCTCTGCAAGAGTTAGGTCAAGGCAATCTGCGATAACACCGAACAGGGTGTTAATGGGGGGATAAGAGGGTTCCTCGTCCATAAGTCCGTCGGAAACGAACACGATACCGCCCATGCCGCCGTCATCGTCGTAGCTGTCGCCGGGATTGTTCGGGTTGGGCTCGGGAGCAGGCTCGGTTGAGCCGCCCATGCTCGATACAAAGGTCATAATGAGGTCGTAGAGAACCATATCGGGATTTACGTAGGCTGCGATGAACTCGTCAATCTTGACAGCCTTCAGCTCGTCGAGAAATGCCTTAACGTCGCCATCGGCGATGGGCTCGCCTGACTCGGTTCCCATCATTTCAAGGTACATTCTGACAAGCTGCTCGACCTTCTCGTCGGCTACTATCTCATCGTATATACCCTGAAGGGTGGTCTCGTAATTCTCGGTGAGCCATGCGTCAAGCTCGGTTAAAGCCTCGGCTACGGTAAGAGAAGCAAGGCTCTTAACCTTGTCGAGAAGGGCTGCAATGGTGAGCTCCTCGTCCACGAGCGCGAGTGCGTCGTCAATCAGCGCCTCAAGCGTCATCGTTTCAACGTCGATTTTCTCTACGTAAGCAAAGAGGTCATCGAGATAGGGCTTGAAATCAAGATTGAAGTCGCCCTTCTTGTCGATTATCTCGAAAATAGCAGTGATTGCCTTTCCGATTTCTGCGATAAGAGCCTCTCTGTCCTCTTCGGAAATTTCGAGCTCCTCGAAGAGAGCGCTTGCCATCTCAACTATAATAGTGGATACGGAAGCACCGCTCATAATACCATCGAGCGAGGGGATCATGGTCTCGACGTAAGCTTCGAGGTCATCGTCGAAGTTGTAAAGCGAGCCGTCAATAAGGTAAATCGTATCGGTCATTACATCGGGGGTGAGGTTGCCGTCCTCGTCATCTTCGTACTCGGTTTCGGTAAGTGTAATCTTTGCATTAAGGCCAAGCTCGGTTTTAGAGAGGACTATAGAGAACGCCACGTCTATCTTGTCGATGTCGTCTTCCTTCTCAATTACGGTGTCGCCGTTTTCGTCCTCGTAGTCGGTGTAGCCGTCGTAAACCGATTCAAAGCTGAAGCTGAAGTCGATTTTCATCGATTTTGCAGCCTCAAGCTGAGCCGCGATAGCCTCGGAGATGGTGGGAGCAAGATAGGAGTCGTCACCATCGCCGCCATTGCCATCGTTGCCATCGCCGCCGTCGTCGCCATCGTCGTTTGGCATATCCTTCTTACAAACGTCGCATTTTTCGTCGCCGTCACTGTCTACGTGGCCGTCCTTACAGTCGTCGGTAGAAGGGACGAAGCTGCATGCCGTGAGACAGAAGAGCATTGCCATCGCAAGTAACAAAGCAAGTAGTTTTTTCATAATAATTCTCCTTTAAATAATTTGTACATTATAATTATACACCGGTTTGTGCGCTTTGTCAAGAAAAATGTTAAAGTTTTGAGTATCCAAAACCGTTGACCAGCGCATCAAGCCTCGCGCCCCGCTTGCACATCGGGCACTCGTGGGCAGGGAAGCTTGCGTAGTCCTTGAGGTCCTTGGGGTCAAAGACCGAGCGAATGGGGTAGCCCATAATCTCGTCGGGAATAGAGAAGATTGCCGCAGCCCCCGCAACCATTCCGCCGTAATATTTCACCGCCTCTATTGCAGAGCTGACGGTATATCCCGTTGTGACCGAGGCGGCAAGGACGAGTACGTGCTTGCCCTGTATCATGGGAGCTGTGCTGTCGCGGAAGATGAGCTGGCTTCCCGGGGTGTGCTCGGGCGTGACCACGTATATCGTTTGATGTGCGTTCATGTTGAGAAAGCCGCCGCGTGTCAGCTCTGTGGCAAGACACGTGCCTATAACCTCGGTGCCGTCGAGGCAGAGTATGGTATCTATTACCGTCGTCGAGCTGTAATAGGACACGAGCTCCTCGGCTACTGCCTGCGCCTCGGACAGACGCATCTTCTGCGTCGTGACGTCGATATAGTAATTTATATGGCTGTGGCTGGTGGCAAAGTGACCGCCCGAAACCCTGAGGTAGAGGCTTTTCTTTTTAGTGCTTATTTTATAGGAATTATCGGTTGGCATGGTATTCTCCTTTCGTTTTTGCTTTCTACCTTTATTCTATATAAACCGAGGGGACTTGTCAAGGCTTTTTTAGTTAAAAAACGAAAAAATAATTATGAGTTATATCCATAAAGCTTAAAACAATAAATCGGTTTTTGTGAAAAATGACGAAAAATGACAAATAAAGGCAAAAAGTCTCACCCAAAAATATTTTTCCGTCCGACCTCTTTCGTGTTGACTTGCAGGGCTTTTTGTGGTATAATTATACTGCAACAGAAGTTATTGCCCAAAACGGAAAAGGTCGGGGGCGTGTTGAGTTTTCGGTTGTGAACATGGTCAAAATGTAAATAAAAGCTTACATAAACGAGGTGCTTGGTGGATTTCGCAAAAATAATAACGGTAAACTTTGTAAAAAAGGAAGGAAAAATAAAGGCGCTCACAGGACTTAATTCGGGCCCTGTGCTTTTCGGCTGTCCGAAGCCCGTTGATATGTCCTCGGATTTTGCCGAGATGTCGATACCGCTCGTGCGTGTGTCTGATACCGAGTCGCCATACGGCAAAAATCAGTACGTCGATGTGCATTGCATTTTTCCCGACTTTTCTGCCGACGAGACGCTTCCCGAGTCCTATAATTTTACTGAAACCGATAAGTATATCGCCGCAATAAAAAACGCCGGAGCTGACGTTATCTTCCGTCTCGGAGAATCGCTTGACCCTTACGCGCGGAAGCTTTTCGTGAAGAGCCCCGCCGACCTGTCAAAGTGGGCACGTATCTGTGAGCATATCATCCTTCATTATAACGAGGGCTTTGCCGACGGATACAAATGGCGTATTAAGTATTGGGAGATATGGAATCTCCCCGAGCTCGAGGAGGGCTGGCAGGGCAGTGAGGAGGAGTTTTTTTCTCTTTATGCCGTGACGTCTACGCATCTCAAGGAGCGCTTTCCGAAGCTGAAAATCGGCGGATACGGCTCGCTCGGCTTTTCGGGGCTTAACAGGCTGAACGCTGACGGCGCTCACAAATCCGCGCCCGAATACGCGCAGCGCTTCCTTGCTTACGTCAAGGAAAGACGGGCACCGCTTGATTTCTTCACATGGTATTGCTACGCCGACACTCCCGAGGAGGTTGCGCTTCACGCGCGGTACGCGAGGAATATTCTCGACGGTGCGGGCTTCAAGCGCACGGCAAGCTATATCGTCGGCTTCAATCTTGCGAGGGCTTCGGGGGCGGCTTATCCGGGATATTCCTCCGACCTTCTTGCCTCTCTGATTACGGCGCAGAAGAGCGGCGTTGATATGATGATATACGACGACGCGCGCCCTTGTGGCAACCGTAACGCTCTTTACTCGGTTTTTGACGGCAGACCCGTCTTCACCTCGGCGAAATCTGCCTTTTCTGCCTTTGGCAGACTTTGGCGGCTTGGCACGGCTATCGAGTCCGTCGGTGACACAAGACGCGAGATTTACAGCCTTGCGGCAAGGAATAATTCGCAGGGCGCGGTTATCGTCATAGCAGAGGAGTATGCCGGCAAGCTTGAATTGCGCCTCAAAAATGCCGACTTCTCCTCCTTCTCGGTCAGCCGCTATTACGAGGACGGGGATGGCTCGCCAAGGCTTCGTACAAAGGAGGGCATTGCCCTCGCCGGAAACAAAATAGCCGTCAGTATTGAGCGTGGTGACGTCTACCTCTTTGAGTTTTCGAAGCAGACCTTTGTGAAATAATGACAAAACAAAGCGACTTTTTTGTCACATTTTCGCCCCTTAAGGCTCGAAAAGGTGTTGACAATTATGTAATAATATGGTAAAATGTACGAGGTACGGTTTTTGCAACTGACGGAAGGGCAGAAATAACTGCATGGAAGCAAAAACTTTTTGTATGTCGACCGTCTGGGCAGTCCTACCGCACAAGCGATATTGCGTGGTACAGGACTGCCTTTTTGGTTGCCTAAATTCCGCAATGCCGCGTTCAAGCATCGGCTCAAAGCGCTCGTCATAGGTAACTATGCCGTCGCGCTCATCGCTCGCTTAGCCTTGCCTCGCGGAATTTCCTCTAACCAAAATCAGAACGCAATAAAACGCCACACGGCAAAAGGAGACAGATATGAAAAAAGTAGCGATTCTTATGGGAAGCGACAGCGACCTTCCGATAGTTGAAAAGGGCATAAACGTCCTTCGCGACTACGGAATTCCCTTCGAGGTTCACGTTTATTCGGCGCACAGGACGCCAAAGGAGACGGCTGACTTCGTTTCTTCGGCTTACGAAAACGGCTTCGGAGTTATCATTGCCGCCGCAGGAATGGCGGCGCATCTTGCGGGTGCTGTTGCGGCTAACACCGTGCTCCCCGTTATAGGCATACCCATCTCCTGCAAGAATACCGGCGGCGTCGACGCTCTCTGGGCGACGGTGCAGATGCCCTCGGGCATTCCCGTAGCGACGGTTGCTATCGACGGCGCGGCAAACGCGGCGCATCTTGCCGCAGAGATACTCGCACTCTCCGACGAGGCTCTTCGAGAGAAGCTCCTTGCGGTACGCGCGTCGGGCTCGGCGAAGGTGCTTGAGAAGAACGCCGCTATCGAGGCGCAGTTCAATAATTGATTATTAAATTTGACATATAACGAAAGGTGAGAGAAATGAAGAATTCGAAATCCGAGAGCTATGCTGCTGCGGGCGTTGACATTACCGCCGGCTACAAGGCAGTCGAGCTTATGAAAAAGCACATCGCACGTACCAAAAACGAGGGCTGTCTTGACGACGTCGGCGGCTTTGGCGGCTGCTTCGGTCTTAATATGGCGGGCATGGAGGAGCCGGTGCTCGTGTCGGGTACTGACGGCTGCGGAACGAAGGTTAAGCTTGCAATCCTTATGGACAAGCACGATACCATAGGTATTGACGCCGTTGCAATGTGCGTCAACGATATTATATGCTGCGGAGCGAAGCCGCTCTTCTTCCTTGACTACATCGCTTGCGGAAAGAATATTCCCGAGAAGATTGCTTCCATCGTCGGCGGCGTTGCAGAGGGCTGTGTTCAGTCGGGCGCGGCGCTTATCGGCGGAGAAACCGCAGAGCACCCCGGCATGATGCCGGTTGAGGATTACGACCTCGCAGGATTTGCCGTGGGCATCGTTGATAAAAAGAAGATTATCGACAACTCGAAGACCCGTGAGGGCGACGTTATCATCGCACTTAAGTCCTCGGGTGTTCACTCCAACGGCTTCTCGCTCGTAAGAAAGGTGTTCGAGATTGACAAAAATCCCGCATATCTCTACGAGGCAAACGAGGCACTCGGCGGTAAGTCTATCGCAGAAACGCTTCTCACTCCCACCAAGATATACGTAAAGTCGGTTCTCGCCCTGCTTGCCGAGGTTGACGTCAAGGCTATCTCGCATATCACAGGCGGCGGCTTCTACGAGAACATTCCGAGAAGTCTGCCGAAGGGCTACTCGGCAAAAATCAAAAAGTCCGACGTCGAGGTACTCCCCATCTTCGAGCTTATCGAAAAGACGGGAGGCATTCCCGAGCGCGATATGTACAACACCTACAACATGGGCGTTGGTATGAGTATCGTCGTGGCTAAGGAGGACCTTGAGAAATCTCTCGAAATCCTTCGCAAAAACGGCGAGGACGCATATCTTCTCGGCGAGGTCGTCAAGTCCGACGACGGCGTAATTCTGGAGTAAGCCGATGGCAGAGAAGAGAATAGCCGTGCTCGTTTCGGGCGGCGGCACTAATTTGCAGGCTCTCATTGATGCTGAGGCGAGAGGCGAGCTTGGCTCGGGTAAGATTTCGCTGGTTGTCGCGTCAAAGCCCGGTGTTTTTGCGCTTGAGCGCGCTAAAAATGCAGGAATCGAGGGCATAGTCCTTGCAAGGCGCGACTACGAGAGCATTGCCGATTACTCGCGTGCCCTTGCAGATAGGCTCACCGAGGCTAAGGTCGACCTCGTCGTCCTCGCAGGCTTCCTCACAATTATCGACGAGCAGGTTTACGAGGCGTTTCCGAACAGAATAATTAACGTCCACCCTGCGCTTATCCCCTCGTTTTGCGGCAAGGGCTTCTACGGTCTTCACGTTCACGAGGCGGCGCTTGCAAAGGGCGTCAAGGTGTCGGGCGCGACCGTCCACATCGTCACTCCCGAGTGCGACGCAGGTCCGATAATTCTTCAAAAGGCGGTTGAGGTCAGAGAGGACGACACCCCCGAGTCGCTCCAGCTTCGCATTATGCAGGAGGCAGAGTGGAAAATACTCCCCGAGGCAGTCAGACTTTTCTGCGAGGATAAAATAACCGTCAGGGATAACAAAGTTTACATAGGAGGATAACAATGAAAATTTCCAGCATAAAGGAAGAGCTTAACTCCCTCGCCTACCACGGCAGAGGTATTATCATAGGAAAATCAGCCGACGGCAAGAAGGCTGTCACCGCCTATTTCATCATGGGTAGAAGCGAGAACAGCCGCAACCGCGTGTTCGTTGCCGAGGGCGAGGCTATGCGTACTAAGGCGTTCGACGAGTCGAAGATGACCGACCCCCACCTTATCATTTACTACCCCGTCCGTGTGCTCGGTAACAAGACGATAGTTACAAACGGCGACCAGACCGACACCATCTACGAGCTTATGGA
>JAZSIJ010000004.1:0-8171 GCA_045533755.1 Eubacteriales bacterium
CTTAAAGCAAAAAATATGAAAAAATCCGATCTTTCCGCAAGGCTTGGTATTTCTTCGCGCACAATCGCCAAAATCGGAAAGGGTGAAAAGATTGCAGATCGCGTAATTCTTCGCTTGTGCGATTTTTTTGCTTGTGAAAAAGAGGATATATTCACTGAGGTATGTGACAATAAAATATTACAAGTCTTAAGAGACGAAAAATATGCCAAAATCAGCGGCGGTATTTATCACGAAACTCAAGTACGCCTTACCTATAACTCTAATCGCATTGAGGGAAGTAAGCTCTCGGAAGACCAAGCCAGACTTATATTTGAAACGAACACGATTGGAATAGAAGAAGGTGTTCCGGTTGACGATATCATTGAAACGGTAAATCACTTCCGCGCTATTGATTATATAATCGATTGTGCAGAAGAACCTCTTACGGAAGATATTATTAAAGAATTAAACAAAATTTTAAAAACCGGTACGAAAGATTCTCATTTGTCTTGGTTCAACGTAGGAGAATATAAATTAAAGCCAAATGTTGTAGGCGGTCAGGATACCACGCCGCCATCCAAGGTTGCGGGTGAAATGAAAAAACTCATTGACGCATATTCTGAAATCTCCGATATAAGTATTGAGGATATCATCAAATTCCATCACGATTTTGAAAAAATCCATCCGTTTCAGGACGGTAACGGTAGAGTTGGGCGTTTGATTGCTTTTAAGGAATGCTTGCGTTTTGGTGCCGTTCCGTTTATTATTGAAGATAGTAAAAAGATGTTTTATTATCGAGGATTAAAAGAATGGAACACCGAAAGGGGATTTCTCATAGAAACCTGCCTTGACGGTCAAGACACTTACAAGGCGTTGCTCGGATATTTTGATATACCGTTTAACGATTAAGAAGAATTTATGGGGAAAGTATTTTTGCTTCCTAAAAAGCTCTTTTAATTCCTTTAAGGAGATAAAAATGAAGAAAATTCTGATAGTTTCGAGCTTCAGCTTTGGTTTTTTGGCTCTGGCGTCGGTGGTGGCGTATTTTCTGCGCTTTCTTGCGAGTGACGTGTGGCTACCGATAGTAATTGGCGTGCTTTTGCTGGTTATAAGCGGTCTTCTCGCCTTCTTTGCGAAGAAATCTATTACGTTTAACGCCGTCTGCTCGATGATAAGCGCGGTGGCGCTCGGCTTCCTTATTCGTGCGTGGTACATAAATCGCGGCTTTGACAATCCTATTTGGATGATGCTTCTTGTTTCGCTCGCGGCGGTGGCGTATCTTTGGCTATTCTTTTTGCTTACGCGCATCCCATTCTTAAGACGGCATCCGATGCTTGTTGCCGTGCTTTTCGTGCTCTTTTCCTTCGTCGTCTATCTTGTTGTCGTTTTCTCGACGGTTACGACCTTCGTTTCGACGTTTGGCTACTATATGATGATAGAGATTGCGTTCATTTTTGCAATGTGTAAAAGCGCCGCGTCGTCCTGCGAGCTTGTCCGTGCGATGACGCTCTCAACCTATACGCTCTTTGCCGTTGCGGTTATCATTGTCATTCTCATTCTGCTCGGGGGCGACGGAGATTTCGACCTCGACCTTGATTTCGACATTGATTTCGGAGAGGGAATAGCCGAGGTGGCGGCGGATACTATCGACGCGGTGACCGACCCGTCGCGGAAGAAGAAAACGAAATAGGATTCAACGAATATAAGATGTAAAAATGCGGAGTCTGCCGTCAATTAACAGCAGATTCCGCAAAGTATTTTACTTACATTTCCTCGTTCAGCCTTGAAATATCCACGTAGGTGTAAAGCGAGCCGAGGCAGACGAGTGCACGCCCGTCCTCTTTTGCCGATACCTTTGCCGCGAGAAAGGCTTCACGTATACTATCGTAGGGAGTTGCCGGAACTCCGTTTTTTCTAAGCTCCGAGGCATAATCCGAGGCAGACAGAGCTCTCGGATTGTCGGGAGTTATGGTGTAGGCGCGAGATGCGACCTCCGCAATTTTTTTTGCTATGAAGCCGTAGTCCTTGTCCGAGAGTACGCCCGAAAGGACGTAAACCTTTTTTTCTCCAAAGTAGTGCTTTATGCTTTCGACTGCCGCAGAGATGCCCTCGGGGTTGTGAGCTCCGTCGAAGATTACGAGAGGGGACTTTGAGATGACCTCGAATCTTGCAGGCCAGCTTGCCGCGAGCAGTCCCTCGCGCACCGCCATCTCGGGAATCTCGAGGCCGCGAGAGCGGAGAATATCTATCGCCGTCAGCACCGATGCCGCATTCTTCGGCTGATAGAGTCCTGCGAGATTTATCCTTATATTCTTATATTCGCCAAAGTCAAATTTACTGCCCTCGATTTCAGAGGTCAAATTTTCGAGCCTAGAATAGTTAACGGTGTAGAGCTCCGAGCCGCGCTCACGGGCAACTCGGCTTATCACCGCACTGGCATATGCGTCGCACCCACCGAATAGCACGGGCGCGCCGTCCTTGATTATACCTGCCTTTTCCATAGCGATCTTCTCAACCGTGTCGCCGAGAAACGCCGTGTGGTCGAGGGCTATTCCCGTGATTACAGAGAGAAGAGGATTTCTGATTACGTTTGTCGAGTCGAGCCTGCCGCCCATTCCTGCCTCAAGCACGACTATATCACAGCCACAGCGCTTGAAGTATTCAAGGGCGATAGCAGTTATAAGCTCAAACTCGGTCGGCTTATCCTCCATAGCGTCGGCGATAGGGCGCACATAGCTCGTCACCTCGGCAAGCCTCTCGTTCGGAATATTCTCGCCCATAACGCGCATACGCTCCCCGAACTCTTTTATGTACGGCGAGGTATAAAGCCCGGTTTTGTAGCCTGACTGACGGAGCACTGACTCAAGCATAGAGCAAAACGAGCCCTTGCCGTTAGTTCCTGCAACGTGCACGAACTTCAATTCGCGCTCGGGGTGACCGAGCGCCTCGCAAAGCTGAGATATCCTTTCCAGCCCCGGCTTGCAGAATGTCCAGCTTATGCCGTGAATGTACTTTAGCGACTGTTCGTAGTTCATTTTTTCAGTAATCCTTCCATTTGACGACTGAAGGCGCGGTTTTTTAAGAGCAAATAGAGAATAATACATTCCGCCGTAGCGACGAGCGTGTAATTCAGAAGCCGCCAGAGTATAAACTCGGTCATTCCGAGCTCATACTTTGCAAGATACCAGCTTGCAAGTCCAAAGGACTTGATAAGCACCGAGCCGATAAGATGCGCGGGTACGGCAGAGAGTATTACCTTGAGCGAGAGAGGGCGCTTCACAATATAGTTCGAAATCAGCCCCGCAACAGCGCCAACGGCACCTGCACCGAGCGTTATTATCGGGTTTATCGTGTAGCCGTAAGCCACGCAGCCGATAAGGTCTGCGACAACGCCGATGCACAGCCCCGCGATGGGCCCGAGAGCGATGCCGCCGAGGAGTATCGGCAGATTTTCAAAGCTTATTCTGATAAACTCCTGAAAGGGATTGGGTATCTGCAAAAATTTGCCGAGAATAATGCTCATCGCGGCAAGAATTGCGGCAAAGCAGAGCCCGCGCAGGCTGCCGAAAAAGGAGAAGGGCGAGCTGCCTCTGTTATTTGATTTCACTTCATTTTGCATAAAAAAACACCTCCACAATACAGATTTGACATCTTCCGTACCGGTGGGGGCAGAATATTTTTGCGCGAAGGCTCGCGCAACCGTCCTTTAGGCAACAGTGGGATGCGAATGACACACCGCAAGGCTTTGGCTGATGTCGGCTCTATGACCGTCTGCCTGCCTTTTCGTCCGCGCGACAACTCCCCGTTCGCGCGGCACTGGAACGCGTGCCGTTCTACTCTGTTATGTACGCAGATAGTATAGCACATTCCCCCGCGCATTTCAAGTATCTTTCGCAAAAAAAGTGAAAAATATTCTTGCTCGCGCCGTTAAAGATGAATACTATGTAAATAATCGCGTTTATTTATTCGGGCGTTGACAAAGATACATATTTGTGATAACATATAAGTGAGCGGTAAATGTAAACGTCCCCGACTGAATCCACGAAAGGAGAAGACTGAATGGAAAACCACTTAAAAACCGATTTTATAAGAAAAGTACTCTCGGTTTTAATATTGTTCTGTCTTTGTTTCTCGATTTTTGGCTGCGGAGGCAGTACGGATAATCCCGATGCTGAAACGCCCCAAGAGGACAAAGAAATATACGAAGGACTTTTATTTGAAGAACCCGTCGATTTAAATTCAGGAGAGTGCTGGGGCGAGGTGGGAATAAATCACGTCGGATTCGAAAGCGAAAAAAGCGTGTTCGATATAGACGACGTTACGCTCACCATATATTACGGAGATGAATTCAGGTCTGATTTGGAAAATGAAAAAAGAAACGTCTGTACCTATGAATATTACGAATTGTATTTTGAAAATGACAAAAAGGATAAGGTTCTGATTCGACACGTAGACGAGGATTTCGTCTCCGAAAAGCATAGATGTACGTATGTCAAGGAAGGTAGCTTATTCAAGGGATACGCTTACAACTGCTCCGAGGAGCTTACTGTTCCCAAGGAGCTTTTCACCGAGGATAAAGGCACGATATTCTTTTACGTAAGCGGCTGGGGTACTCCTATGCACCTGGGAGAGCCTCAGGACGACGCTTCTGAGAGAATAATAACGTCGGGCGGTCTTTGTTACAAAAAAGAAGGAAACAAGATACTTCTTTCGGGCTCTCCGTTTGATGAGGATGAGAGCAATGACCTGCTTGAAGATGGCTGGAGTGTAGTGGATTTATTTAAAAAACAGAAAACCTTTGTTAAAGAAAGGGTGAGCCGCAGAATAGTGGCTCACCCTCTTTATATACTTACAAGCTTGCGTTTCGGCAGATTGCTTTATATTCGCAATAGCCGCAGATTTTTTTGTCGGTGCCTTGCTTTTTCGGGGCGTGGGCACAGCCGCTTCGGATTCCGTCGGCTACCTGCAATACTGCGCGCTCTATGGTTTTCGAGAGCGCTTCCCAGCCCTCCTCGGTGTAGAGGCGGTCTGTCTGCTTAATAGCTCCGTTTTTGTCAAGGCTGACGGGCAGATAGTCCTTGTTCATAGCGGCGATGGAGTCCTCGTCGTCAAGGAGCATTCCCACGCGCTTCTGCGTCTTTTCTATCTCCTCGCGCTCTGCCGCGGCGTCCTCTCTTTTCACCGTCGTGTCTGCGATAGAGGTGTGAACGTAGATTACTCCTGCGGGAAGCACGCGCCCGTCTCCGTCAGCACCGAGCGCACGCTTGAATTCCTTACTGTCGGTGTCAATGACCGATTTCAGATAGAGGAACATTTGCAGGTTGCGCCCATCATCAAGGTCCTTTGGCGAAAACTGCTTCGTTCCCGTCTTGTAGTCGATAACTCTGACGTAGGTGTTAGCACCCTTCGAGTAGGTGTCAACTCTGTCAATAGTTCCGTAGACGTAAACGTGTCCGCCGTCCTCGCGCGTAAACGTGACCGGAGAGGGACTGTCCTTACTGTCGCGGGCAATTTTAAGCTCAAAGAAGGTCGGAAGAAACTTGCAGTCGGCAAACTCACGGCACAGGCTCTCGACGACAGGCAGGGAGGCACGCTCAAGGCGAGAGAGCATAACCCTCATTCTCGCCGAGCCGAAGTCTCCCTCGGGGAAGAGCTCACAAAGATACTTTTTTGCCGCCGCCGAGGTCATTTTCTTTTTGTCTTCATCGGAGAGCGACCCTGCATTGAGGTCATTTTCGCGCATAGAGCGGAAGAAATTTTCGAGTATTGCGTGGACGAAGCTGCCGATATTTGCGGCATTAAAGGACGCTCGCTCGTTGTTGTCGAGCTTCAGCTCGAATTTACAGAAATATGCGAGAGGGCAGTCAACGAAGCGGTCAATCCTGCTCTGCGTCAGAGCAAGGTCGCCTCGGTATACCTCGTCGCACAGCGCGGGGGAGAGCGTAAGCTCGTTGTTTATTGGCGAGAGCTCACTGACCTTTGCCATATCCTCAAAGCCGCTCTCGAATAACGCTTTACGAAGCGCGCGGCTTTCGGGCGAATCTCCTCGCTTCAGGCGAAGCATAGCCGATTGGGGAGTATAGACAAAATCGAATACCGGCATTTCCGACGTTCTCTTTATATCGGCGCCGCTGATTTCTTGCAGACGCGCGACAACCTCGGCAGGGGGTGTCGGCTTTTGTCTTGCGCTTGCCGCGGCGTAGGTCACGGTCACGCTCTCGGAGGCAAACGCGAATGCGCGTCTGAAGCAATAGAGCTCGCGTGCACCCTTCATTTCGGTATCCGATTCAAAGGCAAGTCCCGCACGGGCAAGAGCCTCCTTGTCCCTGTCGGTAAAGTAATCGTCCTCGCTGACCGACGCAGGAAATTCTCCTGCGTTTACGCCTATGAGGTAAATGTGCTTTTTGTTTTTCAGTCGAAGCATATCTGCCGAGCCTACCGTCACCTCGTCGAGATATGCGGGAATAGAGCCGATGCTCTTTTCAGAGAATACCGCGCGGAGCATCATGAGAAAGGCACTTGCATCTGCCTTGCTGTCGCCAAGCGTAGATACTATGGCATCGAGCGATTCGCAAACGGTTTTCCAAAGTCTGAGGGTGGCATCAGCCGCAGTAGCCTCTCCAAGCCTCGCAAGCCTCTCGGCTCTCCGCTCAAGCTTTTCTTCGAGCTTAAGCCCGACGAGGAAGCGCACTAACACCTCCGCGTGCTCACGCACGGTTGAGGCAGCATTTACGTCCTCTGCAAACGAGATAAGAGGATCTGTTAGCTTGGCTCTCGTTTCATTTATGCGGCAAAGCACCGCGCTGTCGGAGGGGGGCTGATATCCTCGTGGGTCCATATTCCAAGGTAAGCCGCCTGAGAAGCCGCGTCCTGTGATTTGCCATTTTTCGCAATAGAGCTCAAGCTCGTCGAGCGCCTCCTCGTCAATACCCGAAAGACCGCATTTTGCGTAGGTCATAACGTCCTCGCGAAGAAATCCCTCGGATACTATGCTGTAGACGGTGTAGATAAGTCTTATCGCCTCGAAGGAATCAATTCCTTTTCTCTGAGACGAGAAATGGGGAATAGCGTAATCGCAAAGGGAGGTGTCGAGTATCCCGTTATACTTCTGTATATCGCGCGCAATTACCGCGAAGTCGGAATAGCTCGCTCCGGCAAGGACGCGGCGCTTTATGTCGGAGGCAACGAGCTCGCACTCGTCAAATGGATTTGCCGCCTCGAATATGCGAAGAGCCTCGGTGTCCTCGGTGGGACTTGCCGCCCCTTCGCTGCGGAACAGCAGCCTTTCGCATTCAGAGAGGAGCTGTGAGCGCACACCGCGAATTCCATCTATACGGATTAGCTTTTTTTCTGCTCCTGCCTTGTCGGCAAGCATTGTCAGCCTGTCGCGCGCCGTCCTCGGCTCTGTGAATTCGTATGAATTGCCCTCTGACTTTGGTAGATTAAGGGCTACCGTCACATCGGTTCTTTGAAGCAGAAGATATAAAAGCCGGTACTGCGGCTCGGTGAAGGAGGTGAAGCCCTCGACGAAAATCGCCGTGCTTGCAAGATAGTTGGGGCTAGCTGAGAGCTTGTCCGCCGCGGCAGTGAGGTCGTCGCCTCCGTTATGATATTTTTCTGCTAAAAGCTTCTTGTAAAGCCCCAATATCAGTGAAAGGTCGGATACCTTTGAGAGAAGACGGGCGTTTTCCGCAACGTTTTCATTTTCTGCGGCGAAGGATAGAGCCTCGGCGCCGATGCCATGGCTATCTGCCGAGGCAAGAGCAGACATAGCTCTGTCAACAAGCCCTGCGCTGACGTCGCTCTTTCCCTGCGTCATAGACAGGAACGGTGAGAGCTCTGTGAGCGTTTTCCACATTATAAGCCTTTGCTTTTCCTTCGTGCAATATTCTCCTGCAATTCCGCCAAGCGAGCGAAACACCGAGTTTGCAAGGCGGGTGAAATTGGTAGCCTCAAAGAAGAGGGGCGCGCTGTCGGGAAGAAGAGAAGAGGTCTCTCCCTCTGCCGTTACCGTCTCTTGCTCGGGGACGATAAGAAGCGAGTAAAGTCCCGCCTCGGTGCGACGCCGCAATTCGTCGGTTATATGCTCGGAAAGACCCGAATTGAAGCCGCCCTCGATTATCTTAAGCATTTTTCTTACCCCCCGCAAAAAGCAGTCTGTATTTTTCGGAGAGCGTGTAGCCGCGTCCGCG
>JAZSIJ010000071.1:0-16365 GCA_045533755.1 Eubacteriales bacterium
AAAAGAACCGTCGGTTTCCACATCAAAAAAAGGCGGGAGAATCAAAATAATCAGCTTTGATTCCAAATCTGCCTCGAAATATATCGCGAATTTAACGGATGACACATTGATACAAGTGAAGTGCGCTTCCTGTCAATCCGCGTTTCTCAGGGGAGCTTTTCTCGCATCCGGCAAGGCTTCAGACCCGAGAAAAGAGGTGTTCGTTGAGCTTTCACCGATTTCCGAGAGGACTGCACTCTTTTTGGATTTTCTTTCCGAGCTTGGTCTTTCATTCTCGGTGATAAGGAGAGGAAATACCGAAAGTCTTTATGCGAAAAGGAGTGAGACTGTAGAGGATTTTTTCGCCATGACGGGAATGAACGCTACTTTCTTTGCCATAATGAATGAGAAAATTAACAAGGAGTCGCGCAATCACGCGAACAGAGTGTCAAATTGCGAAACAAATAACATAGCAAAAACAGTCGATGCCGCCGCAAAGCAAATAGCTTTGATTTCAGAGCTTGAGAAGCGAGGACTTATGAACGCTTTGCCTGAGGAGCTGATCGTGACCGCGCGGTTGCGTCTCTTACACACCGATATGTCGTTATCTCAGCTGGCGTTAGTGTCAAATCCACCCATTTCAAAATCGGGATTATCGCATAGACTAAAAAAAATAACTCGGATTGCCGAGCAGCTTATAAACGTAAGCTGAATCAGTTTTCAGAAAGGAGAGCGTTATGGGTAATTTCGTTCACTTGCATCTTCATACCGAATACAGTCTGCTCGACGGAGCGAACAGAATATCCTCTATTGCCAATAAGGCTCTCGAGCTAGGGCAAAAGGCGGTGGCAATCACCGACCACGGAACTATGTATGGCGTCGTCGAGTTTTATAACGCGCTGAAGGAAAAAGGGGTAAAGCCCATCATAGGCTGCGAGGTATACGTCGCAGCGCGTGACCGTCACCTCAAAGAAGGAAAGCAGGATATATCCGGTCACCACCTCATTCTTTTATGCAAAAACGCGGAGGGCTACAGAAACCTGTGCTATATGGTTTCCATGAGCTTTATTGACGGCTTTTATTCGAAGCCTCGTATTGATATGTCGCTTTTACGTGAGCATTCGAGGGGGCTTGTTGCGCTCTCCGGATGTCTTGCGGGTAAAATTCCTCAGCTTATCATCGCCGGCGCTATGGAAGAAGCCGAGCGCTCGGCGCTTGAGATGCGCGAGCTTTTTGGGGACGATTTTTATCTTGAGGTGCAAAATCACGGACTTGAAGATGAGCGCAAGGTAGCATACGGTCTTCGTTTGATAAGTAAAAAACACTCTATACCTATGGCGGCTACAAACGACGTCCATTATCTCAACCGCGAGGATGCCGAGCTTCAGGCTACGCTTCTTTGCATACAGACGGGCAACGTAATTACCGACGGTGTTCCGTTCGGATTTGACACCGACGAGTTTTATTTCAAGAGCGAAGAGGAAATGGAAACGCTTTTTGCGGGATTTGACGGCGCCGTTGAAAACACCGCAAAAATTGCGGACAAGTGTAATTTTGATTTTGAATTTAACAATCTTCATCTTCCGGATTTCAAGCCGGAGAATAATCTTTCTCACGCAGAAAAGCTTCGCCGCGACGCTTACGACGGATTCACTCGTCTGAAGGCGCAGGGGCGCTTCGACCTTATAAATCACAGTGAAAAGGAATATACCGACAGAATAGAGTACGAACTCTCGGTCATTGATAAGATGGGCTTCAATGCCTATTTCCTTATCGTCAGCGATTTTGTTGCTTACGCAAAGAGAAGCGACATTCCCGTCGGCCCCGGCAGAGGCTCCGGCGCGGGAAGTCTTGTCGCCTTTTGCATTGGCATCACAGACGTTGACCCCATAGCCTTCGACCTGCTTTTCGAGAGGTTTCTTAATCCCGAGCGTATTTCTATGCCGGACTTTGATATAGATTTTTGCTATACAAGGCGCGAGGAGGTAATCGACTACGTCAAGCGAAGATACGGCGACGATAAGGTCGCGCAAATAGTCACCTTCGGTACGCTTGCGGCAAGGGCTGCGGTGCGTGACGTAGGCCGCGCTCTCGGTATGCCGTACAGCCGCGTTGATACGGTGGCCAAGCTTATACCGCGAGAGCTCAATATAACGATTGAATCGGCACTTGAGGGCAAGGAGCTCCGTCGGCTTTATTTCGAAAATGAGGATATCAAGAAACTTCTTGACACGAGCATCGCTCTTGAGGGAATGCCAAGACACGCATCTACGCACGCGGCGGGAGTCGTAATTACCGAAAAGCCTACTTACGAGTACGTTCCTCTCTCGTATAGCGGAACGGGCGTTGTTACTCAATTCGATATGAATACCGACGCAAGACTCGGGCTGGTAAAGTTCGATTTTCTCGGCTTGCGCTATCTTACTGTAATACACGATGCCGAGCTGGCAATAAAGGAAAAAAATCCTGAGTTTTCAATAGAAGGTATTCCGTTTGATGATAAGGCGACCTTTAAGCTGCTTTGTGACGCGAAAACCGACGGTGTTTTCCAGCTTGAATCGGGCGGAATGAAGCAGGTTTTAATGAAGCTCGCCCCCTCCTGCCTTGAGGACGTAATAGCCTGTATTGCGCTATACCGTCCCGGGCCTATGGAGTCAATAGATACCTTCATTGCGCGCAAGCATGGAAAAGAGAAAACCGAGTACAAAATTCCGGCTCTCAAGGAAATACTTGACGTAACCTATGGCTGTATCGTTTATCAGGAGCAGGTTATGCAAATATGCAGACTGCTTGCAGGATATTCTTACGCCCGTGCCGATATCGTCAGACGCGCAATGTCGAAGAAGAAAACGTCGGCTATGCAGGCAGAGCGTGACGCTTTCATAAACGGTTGTAAGGAGCGCGGAGTTTCGGGTGAGCACGCGGAGGAGATATTCGGTGAAATGCTTGATTTTGCAAAATATGCCTTCAATAAGAGCCATGCGACAGCTTACGGCGTCATATCCTACAGAACGGCATATCTTAAGGCACATTATCCTGCCGAGTATTTTTCAGCCTTACTGACAAGCGTCCTTGATAATACCACGAAGGTGAAGGAGTATATTGCCGACACACAGAAATTTAAGGTTTCGGTTTTGCCTCCAGATATAAATCTCAGCCGAGCCGATTTTTCCGTTGCAGATAACTCTATCAGGTTTGGTCTAACGGCAATTAAAAACGTCGGAAGGCAGTTTGCCTCGGCTGTGGTTGAGGGGCGCAAAAACGGAAAATACACGTCGTTTGACGATTTCGCTTTGAGGCTTGCCGACTGTGACCTTAATAGGCGTACCGTAGAAGCACTCGTCAAGTGCGGAGTTTTCGATTCGCTCGGAACTCCTAGAAGTGCGCTGGTTGCTTCTTACGAGTCAATTATTGATTCGGTACATGAAAGACAACGGAACAACGTAAGCGGTCAGATGGATATTTTTGCCTCGGCTATGGGGCATAGCGCACAAAAGGTTAGTTATACCTATCCCGATATTCCCGAATACTCCTTGAAGGAGCTTTTGCTTCTTGAAAAGGAAAGTTCCGGAATGTATTTCTCCGGTCACATGATTGACCATTACTCCGAGGAGATAGATTCGCTCGGCGTCGACAGAATATCCGACATAATTTCCGCATTTGGCGAAGATGAGTCCTCCGACAGGAGATATACCGACAGATCCAAAGTGAGAATAGCGGGAATAATTAACTCAAAGCGCACGAAAGTAACTAAAAACGGCGATACTATGGCCTTCCTTAAGGTCGAGGACCGCTATGCAGAAATTGAGATAATCGTTTTTGCAAGACAGTATGCAGAATTTTCGGACGAGCTGTTTTTAGAAAATGCAGTGGTGATTGACGGTAATATATCGGCTGAGGATGCCGATGATCCCAGAATCATACTTTCGAGAGCCGCGAGTCTGGGCAAGGGTGTACGCTCTGAAAGCAATAAATCGCTTGACGAAAGCAAGACACCTCCCAAAATATACGTCAAGCTTGCAGATACGTCGGAGAACACTCTTCGACCGATATATCGTATAGCAGCACTTAACAGAGGCGGCTCTCCGGTAATTATTTTTGATGAGAGAACGAAGAAATATGCCGCAATCAAGGGTATAAGCGCCGAGCCGCGAGATAATGTTATTAACAAGCTGCGCGAGCTTTACGGACACGAAAACGTGGTTTTAAAGTAAAACGGATATTGACATACAGTCGCTTCTGGTGTATAATAACTTTGTTTGTTTTCTAATTGTTAGAAGGAGCAGTAATGGCACTTAATATTATTTTAGACATACTCATCGTCGGAATTCTTATAGGAGGCGGTGCTATTGGCATCGTCAGAGGATTTATAAAGATACTTGCAAAGCCGCTTAAGCCGATTTTGGCTATCGTGATAGCAATGAGCCTTTGCAGCGCGGTTTCGGCGGCGATAGTGGAGCCGATTATCAGCGAGCCTGTTTCTAACCAGATCAGCGGCTTTTTGTATGAAAACTGCGAGAATATCACTCCGGATAATTTGGAAGAGGAGCTTCCTACGTTAATCAAAATTGCCGCTACGACGGTGGGCATTGACGTCAGCGAGATTGTAGGGGACGGAGAGGACGTTATCAAGTCGGTGATTGACACTCTTATAGCACCTGTCGTAGGCATAATTTCAACTATTGTTGCCTTCATTCTCGTTTATGCTGCGTCTCGCCTTCTTGTATCTCTTGCCTTTTGGATTATAAACGCCGTTTTCAACGCAGGGGTGTTTGGTGTGCTCAACAAGGTTCTCGGCTTTGTGACGAGCTTTTTAATGGCAATATTTGTATCATGGGCATTGGTGTCTGTGGTGGAATACGTAATTCATTTTCCCGCATTTGCCGATTCTGCCATGACAGCCGAATTTACAGGCGGCTTCGTCTACAATTTATTCAAGCAATACAATCCTGTTGAGCTTTTGCTCAGCTTTTAAATTAAAGGTGAAAAACTAAATGAAAATGCAACTTTGCGCAAGATGTAAAAAGCGTCCGGCGATGGTTTTCATCACCAGACTTGAAAATGATAAGTCAATAAACGAGGGGATTTGCCTCGTTTGTGCCAAGGATCTTGGTATAAAGCCCATCAACGATATGCTGAGGAGCATGGGAATCAGCGATGAGGAAATAAGCGGAATGTCCGATAGCATCGCGGGTATGATGGAGAACGTCAGCGAGAATTTGCCGGATGATATATCCGAGCAGAACCTTACCGACGGAAAGCTTCCCACCATGAATCTCGGAGAGATACTTGGCTTCCCGCAGAAGAAGCGTGGCGGCTCAGAGGAAGCACTTCGCGGAAAGAACGCTTCCAAGGAAGGCTCCAAAAAAACGCTGAACCTCTACTGCACCAATCTTAACAAGAAGGCAGAGGCCGGGAAGGTAGACCGAATAATCGGACGTGAGCGAGAGCTTGACCGCATAGTCCAGATACTGTGCCGCAGGCAAAAGAATAACCCTTGTCTTATCGGTGAGCCCGGCGTGGGAAAGACCGCGATAGCCGAGGAGCTTGCGGTCAGGATAGTCGAGGGAAGAGTTCCCGAGGCACTTGCGGGCTTTGAGATATGGATGCTTGACCTCACCTCGCTCGTTGCAGGTACGCAATTCCGAGGACAGTTTGAGTCGAGAATTTTGGCACTGTTGAAGGAAATTAAAAATGCCGGTAATATAATTCTTATGATAGACGAGGTTCACAATATCGCGGGAGCCGGTGAAACCTCTGATGGCAGCATGAGCGCGGCGAATCTCTTAAAGCCCGCGCTTTCCAGAGGCGAGATACGGGTTATCGGCGCAACTACTCTCAAGGAATACAGAAAGTATATTGAGAAGGACAGCGCTCTTGAACGCCGCTTCCAGCCTGTAAAGGTGGAAGAGCCCTCTGTCAGCGAAACGGTAGACATCATCAAGGGTATCAAAAAGTATTACGAGGATTATCACGGCGTTACAGTGTCGGACGAGATAGCAAGGCTTGCCGGGCTCCTGTCGGAGAGATATATAACCGACAGATTTCTTCCCGATAAGGCGATAGACCTTATTGACGAGGCCTGCTCAAAGGTGTCTCTTTCGAGCGAGGAGCTTAACGAGAAGAGAAAAATAGATAAAAGACTTTCGGTTGTTGATTCGGATATGAAGGAGCTTGAGGCTACGCTTGAAGCACCCGAAGGACAAACGAATGAAAATTATGAGCAGCTCGCAGACCTGCGAGTTGAACGCCTGCGTCTTGAGGCAAGACTGAAGGAAATAGAGCCAAAGCTCTCACTCGTCAAGCTTACACCTAATGATATATACAAGGTAATTGAGATTTGGACGGGAATACCGGTATCCGAATTAAGCGTCGGTGAGATTGCTGAGCTTCGCGGTCTTGAGGAGCGTATAAAGCAAAGGATTATAGGGCAGGACGAGGCAGTTTCGGCGGTCGTCAGAGCAGTAAAGCGTAAGCGTACGGGTGTTTCTTACAGAAAAAATCCCGTTTCTATGATCTTTGCAGGCCCTACCGGTATAGGTAAGACCGAGCTTGTAAAGGTTCTCGCAAACGATTTGTTTAAGCAGCCCGAGGCGCTTATACGTCTTGATATGTCCGAGTTTATGGAGAAGCATTCGGTTTCGAGAATAATCGGAGCGCCTCCCGGATACGTAGGATATGACGAGGCGGGGCAGCTTACCGAAAAAATAAGAAGAAGACCTTATTCGGTTATACTGTTTGATGAAATAGAGAAGGCTCACCCTGATGTTCTTAATATTCTCCTTCAGGTTCTTGACGACGGCTTGATAACCGACGCGCAGGGACGGCAGGTTAATTTTGAGAACACAGTCATTATTATGACTACAAATGCGGGTAGTGAGGTCTCTACCTCGATTTCCGGATTTTCAACCAACAGAGAGACGCAGTCGAAGGAGCGAGTTGAAAAGGCGCTTGCGTCATTTTTGCGTCCCGAGTTCATAAACAGAATAGACGAAGTAGTTGTATTCCGTCATCTTGATAAGAATGATTTTTCCTCTATCGCCGCCATTATGATGGGCAAGCTTGCCGATCATTTGGCAGAAAAGGGCATAACCCTCACCTACAAAAAAAGCGTTCTCGAATTTATCGCTGAGGGCTCGTATTCCGAGAAATTTGGTGCGAGAAATATGAACAGGTTTATAGAACGCAATATTGAGGATAAAATTTCAGAGGTGCTTATCGAAAACGACAATGCAATTGCGGGAATAGCGCTTTCTGTAAAAAAAGACAGTATTTCAATTGATGTAATTTGATAAAAAGGAGATATAAATTATGGCAGAATGTTCTCACGATTGCTCTAGTTGCAAACAAAAGTGCTCCAAAGAATCACTTATAGAACCGCAGAACAAAGCGAGCAATGTAAAGAAAGTCATAGGTGTTGTAAGCGGAAAAGGCGGAGTCGGAAAGTCGCTCGTCACCTCTATGCTTGCCGTCACGATGAAAAGACGTGGGTATAGCACCGCGATACTTGATGCCGATATTACGGGACCTTCTATTCCCAAGTCCTTTGGCTTGAAAAGCGGTACGGTTACGGGCAGTGACCTTGGAATGTTTCCCGTAATGACAAAGACCGGAATTGAGGTTATGAGCGTTAACTTGCTTATGGACGAGGAGACCAAGCCGGTTGTTTGGCGCGGTCCCGTTATTGCCGGTACGGTTAAGCAATTCTGGAGCGGAGTAGTTTGGAACGAGGTAGACTATATGTTCGTGGATATGCCTCCCGGAACGGGAGACGTTCCGCTCACGGTTTTCCAGAGCCTTCCGCTTGACGGTATTATCATTGTAACGAGCCCGCAGGAGCTTGTTTCTATGATAGTTGCCAAGGCTGTAAATATGGCAAAGCTGATGGACGTTAAGGTTCTTGGCTTGGTAGAAAATTATAGCTATATCGCCTGTCCCGACTGCGGCAAAATTATCAAGCCCTACGGTGAGAGTAATATAGAAGAGTTAGCTAAGGAGTACGGAACGCCGGTTCTTGCAAAGCTTCCTATTGACCCCGCTCTTGCATCACTTTGTGACAAGGGAGTTATAGAACTCTTTGAAGGTGATTATCTCGAAGGAGCTGCTGATATAATTGAAAGCTCTACCAAAAAATAATTATGCAGCCCCACGCTGAAAAAAGCGTGGGGCCTTTCTTTTTTTTGTCCGATTTCGACAATATATTTGCTCTTGATGTGATAGAATTATTACAAAGGTGGTGACTTCATGCAAACCCTATACGTTGACGTTTACTTTTTAATAAATTTTTCGGTAGATCTTCTTTCGCTTTATTTTGCTGCAAGGATAGTCAAGCTTCCAACTACGGTAATTCGTATAATGCTTGGCGCAGGAGTGGGAGCTATTATTGCAATTGCAAATATTTTTGTTGGCGAAGAATGGTTTGGGTATGTTGGCTTATTTCTTGGATTTATATTAATGATACTTATTACGGCAGGTCGCGTCAGCTTATACAGAAAGATAAAGTATGCTTTTTGTTTTTCGGTAGTTGAGATGCTTGTCGGCGGTTTCGTATATTTCATGTACGGATTTCTGGACGGGAGGCTGCTCGGACTCATTGACGGTGAAATGGGGGGCGGCGAGAACAGAAGCCTTTTATTATTTGCTGTCATCGTTCTAATGTCTATCGGAGTTTTTAAATGCTTGATTTCGGTGTTTTCCTTCTCTTCGGGAAGCTCTTATGTCAATGTGAGCGTGAACGTTATGGGGAAAAAAATTAATGGAGAGGCATTGGTAGATAGCGGAAACATTGCCTCAGACCCTCTTGATAACCGCTCGGTTATGCTTCTGGGGGGTGACGTAGCCGAGAAGCTGATTGGCGTACCCGCATCGGAGATGCTCGATGCTTCAAGGCTAACCGAGGAATTGCAAAAAAAGATACGTTTTATTCCTGTTTCATTTGGAGGAGTGCGAAAGGTTTTGGTCGGATTTAGACCGGATTCGGTTGCTGTTTTAGCCGATGGCAAGGAAGAATTGATAGACGTTACGTTAGCAATAGATATCGAAGGAGGTAAGTACGGCGGAACGAATATGCTGATACCCGCCGCGGCGATAAGAGATGTTGGTAGATAAATTTATAAATATTCTTCTGTGGTTACCGAGAAAAATACGAGAGATATTTTCAAGCAGTGAAATACACTATGTAAACGGAGCAGAAAGTCTGCCTCCGCCTCTAACGCCGGAGGCAGAGGAGGCAGCACTTCGGAGTATTAAAACAACCGAAGCGAGAGATCTCTTAATTGAACATAACTTAAGACTTGTGGTTTACATTTCCAAGCGCTTTGAGAATACGGGTGTCAGCATAGAGGAGCTCGTATCCATTGGAACGGTTGGGCTTATTAAAGCTATATCAACATTTGACGCGGAAAAGAACATAAAGCTTGCAACCTACGCATCAAGATGTATTGAGAACGAAATACTAATGTTTATAAGGAAGAACTCTTCCTCGAAGCGCGAAATATCTATTGACGAGCCCCTGAGTGTTGATTGGGACGGTAACGAGTTACTTTTATCGGATATTCTCGGAAGTGAAAGCGACGTTGTATCCAAAGGGATGGAGGAGGACGAGGAGCGTCGGTTTGTCAGAGAGGCGGTGCAGGAGCTTGAGCCGAGAGAGCGAATTATAATAGAAATGCGTTATGGTTTGTGCGGTCAAAAGGAGCTGACTCAAAAGGAGGTTGCAGATGCCCTTGGTATCTCTCAGAGCTATATTTCACGCCTTGAAAAGAAGATTATGCAGGTTCTCAAGAAAAAAATCCAAGAAAAAACATAAAATTTTTCAAAAAACTATTGCAAAACTCATAATAATATGTTATAATTGAGTGCAATAAAATGAATAACTATGTGAAGAAGGTGTTAAAATGAAGGCAGGAATACATCCCGAGTACAAAGAAGCTACCATAAGATGTGCTTGCGGCGCAAGCGTTACTCTTCACTCCGTTAAGGGTGATATGGACGTAGAAATTTGCTCCAAGTGCCATCCTTTCTATACAGGTAAGCAGAAATTCGTAGACGCAGGCGGACGTGTTGATAAGTTCAAGAAGCGTCTTGCAATGGTAAAATAATCATTGCTTAGTAAAAAGAGCGTAGGATTACTCCATCGCTCTTTTTATTTTACTTATTCGTTTATCTATTGGTTGCGGATTTTTGACAGGAGGCTTTATGGAAGAGAAAAACTTAAATAAAATAAATGCTGTGCTGGTGGGCATAGCCGAGAGAAGCTCGGAGCTTGAAGAGTGCGAGAGAAGTCTTGACGAGCTTGAAAGGCTGCTAGACACCGCAGGAGGAGAGTGCTTCGCGAAGCTGGTACAGGTCAAGGAGTCGTTTGATCCGAGAACCTGTATAGGAAGCGGCAAGGTACGTGAGCTTCGTGAGCTGTGCGAAAATAATAGCCTTAAGCTCGCGGTGTTTGATTTTGAACTTTCTCCGTCGCAAATACGAAACCTTGAAAACGATCTTGGCGGAGAGGTTCGGGTTCTTGACAGAAGCATGCTCATACTGGATATATTCGCACTTCACGCCGTTACCGGCGAGGGAAAGCTTCAGGTAGAGCTGGCTCAGCTAAAATACTCAGCACCAAGACTTGTGGGACATGGTACCGAGCTTTCGCGTCAGGGCGGAGGTATAGGCTCACGCGGTCCCGGAGAAACCAAGCTTGAGACCGATAGGCGTCATCTGAAGGAACGCATTACCTCTCTTGAGCGAAGACTAGAGGAGCTTGAACACAATCGCTCTGTAATGCGCGCTAAGCGCGACAGAAGCGGAATATTTAAGGTCGCAATAGTTGGATATACCAACGCCGGAAAATCTACGCTCCTTAACTATCTTACGGATGCAAATATTTTATCCGAGGACAAGCTCTTTGCAACGCTTGACCCCACGACGAGAAAGATGGAGCTTCCATCGGGTGAGGAAATTTTGGTTACCGATACGGTAGGATTTATCCGTAAGCTTCCTCACCATTTGGTGAAAGCCTTCAGATCAACGCTTGACGAGGTGAAATATGCAGATCTTCTGCTTATTGTGACTGATATTAACGATTCGGAGGCAGAGGAACACATTAAGGTAACGCGCGAAGTAATATCCGAGCTCGATGCAACAGAAAAACCGGTTCTCTACGTTTACAACAAGTGCGACCTTTCCGACAAGGTGAGAGGAGGACTCATCTCTTGGGACTCTGTTGCGGTATCTGCTACTACCGGCGAGGGAATAAACGATATGATAGCTCTTATTGAGCGCGCCGTTAATGAGTCCAAAAGACCGGAAACTCTATCAATAGGATACAGCGAGCAGGGGATAGTCAGCGAGCTTTATTCGAAATATACAGTCGATAACGTCGAATATCTTGATGACTCTATTGAGGTAAAGGTTAGACTTGATAGCAAGGGCAGAGGAATATACAGAAAATATATAAAAGGTTAGGTGACGTTTTGGATAGCTATATAACCGTATCAAAATATGGGAGCTATGAATATGAGGAGAAAAAGTCGGTCTTTATAGGCGAGGCAGCACCCGTTGAAAACGAGGCTGAGGCTATTGCCTTTATTGAACGGGTTAAGAAGAAATATCCCGATGCGCGCCACCACGTCTATGCATACGTTCTGAGAGAAAACTCTACTGCTCGTTTCACCGATGACAGCGAGCCGCAGGGAACTGCCGGAATGCCGACGCTGGACGTCATTAGAAAAAACGGATGTGTTGACGTGGTAATAGTAGTGACACGCTATTTCGGAGGCACGCTTCTCGGAACAGGAGGGCTTGTAAGAGCTTATACACAAGCGGCTTTAGGTGCTTTGATGGCTGCCGGAATTGTTACCTACGATATTTACAGCACGGTGGAGATAAACGTCGGTTATTCCGATCACGGAAGGATATCAAGCGCTCTTTCTGACAGCGGATTCGTCCTTGATAACACGGCTTTTACGGATAGCGTAAGGATAACCGGCAGAATTAAATCCACCGAATACGAAACGCTAAAATCCAGAATTATTGAGGCTACCTCAGCACGCGCTTCTATCGAAGAAAAGGCGAAAGCCTTCGACTGTATTTGATTATATAATTCTTTTTTTGGGGCAGAAAAAGTGTTTTTTTGCCCTTTTCTCGTATATAAAATAGGTTATTGCGACAGGAGGTGAATCGGGAATTGGTCAGTAAAGAGGTTATTGATGAAATATTGATGCGTAACGATATTGAATCGCTTATAGGCGGATATGTTTCGTTAAAGCGTGCGGGCACGAACCTTAAAGGTCTTTGTCCCTTTCACAGCGAAAAGACGCCGTCTTTTACGGTTTATCCGAATGACAATAGCTTTTATTGCTTTGGATGCGGTGTCGGAGGCGATGCAATAACCTTCGTCAAGAATATTGAGCATCTCGATTACCCTGACGCTCTGGAGTTCCTGGCGAAAAGGGCGGGCATAACCATACCCGATACACAAAGCACGCAATATTCGTCAACTCCGCGAGTTGACAAAAAACGGCTGTATGCTATGAACGTAGATGCCGCAAAATATTTTCATGCAAACCTTTTCTCGAACGATCCGCTCGCTAAAGAGGCGCTTAGATATTTTACCGAGGCGAGAGGTCTTTCGCTTTCAACTGTAAAGCATTTTGGACTTGGATACGCTTCAAATAGCTTTGATGCATTTTCAAAGTATATGACTGCCAAGGGGTATTCTTACGAAGAGTTGGTTCTGGGATTTCTGTGCGGAAAGAGTGAAAAGGGCCGTTATTACGATGCCTTTCGTAACCGAGTAATGTTTCCGATTATAGACCCATCGGGAAACGTCATAGCATTTGGCGGGAGAGTTATGGACGACTCAAAGCCAAAGTACAAAAACTCATCGGATACTCCTGTCTTTAAAAAATCTCGAAATCTCTTCGCATTGAACTTTGCTAAGAATTTTTCGCAGGAAGCAATGATACTTTGCGAGGGGTATATGGACGTTATAGCGTTACATGCGGCAGGATTTTCTAATGCCGTTGCAACGCTCGGAACTGCTATAACCGCAGAGCAAGCGAGAATTTTAAGCAGATACACAAAGAAAATAATAATTTCCTACGATGCCGATGAGGCCGGACAAAAAGCTGCAGAGAGAGCCATACGCCTTCTCGGTGAGGTGGGACTTGAAGTCAGTGTTTTGAAAATCCCAGACGCAAAGGATCCCGATGAATATATTAAAAAATACGGAAAAGAAAGCTTCGGACGACTTCTGTCCGCGCCGAAGAGCAAGTTCGAATATAATGTAGACAATATACTTTCGAAGTATAATTTAGCACTTCCGCAGGATAAAATTAATGCTATAAACGAACTCGAAAAATCGATTTCCGAAATTTTTTCCTCGGCAGAAAGGGAAGTTTATTTAAAATCTATATCGGAACGCCTTTCTGTTGACATAAAAAGCTTAAAGACGGACGTGGACAGGCTTATATCAAAAAAACAATACGTAGCACGGCGGGAAGAAGCAAAGAGGATTAAAGAAACTGCATCCGGCTTCTCGGATAGAATCAATCCCGATTTTGTTAAAGCTCCGGCTATTGCCAGAAACGAAGAAACCGTACTCGGAATATTGCTTTTGTATCCTGAGCGAGTTTCAGAGGTTGTCGAGGACAAGCTGTTAGAAGTGTCGGATTTTTATACCGAGTTCAACAGAAGAATTTTTGAGTTTATAATAAGCGTGTATAACGGTGAGTATACGTCTTATGAGGCTATGAACGAGTTCTTCACTCCTGAGGAGATGGGAAGAATCAGACGTATGAAAATCAAACGCATGGAGCTTGCAAGTTCAGGCGATTCGGTTCTTCAGGAAAGCATTGACAACTTAAAGCGAGCAATGCAAAAAAAAGAGGCCTCACAGATTAAAACCTTTGAAGGCCTTGACGCTATTCTCAAACGAAAAAGAAATACTTAAAATTTCAAATCAGGGAGATAATTATGAGCAGAGAAAAAATAGACGTAAATGATTTTGTAGATTCCAAGGCCGAGGGCGGTCTTGTAAATTCGGATATTATGAAGGCTCTTGAGGATATCGAATACGACATTGACAGCGCCTCTCCGGACGAGCTCGAAAGCGAGGATTTTAAAGAAATTGAGCAGGATGCGAAAAATTATGATCCTGCGGAGAATATTGAGAAATATTTTTCACAGGAAGGTCTGGCAATAGACGATCCTGTCAGAATGTATCTGAAGGAGATAGGTAAAATTCCGCTTCTTACCGCGGAGCGAGAAACCTATCTTGCAGAGCAGATAACGCTTGGAAACAAAGACGCAAAGGACGAGCTTATAGAAGCAAACCTTCGTCTTGTTGTTAGTATAGCAAAACGGCACGTAGGAAAAGGAATGTACTTCCTCGATCTTATTCAGGAGGGAAATCTCGGACTTATCAAGGCTGTCGAAAAATTCGATTACAGTAAGGGATACAAATTTTCCACTTATGCTACATGGTGGATAAGACAAGCCATAACCAGAGCGATAGCCGATCAGGCGCGTACCATACGTATACCCGTTCATATGGTAGAGACCATTCACAAGGTATCCAGAACGGCTCGTCAGCTCCTTCAGGAGAAGGGACGTGAGCCTACTACCGACGAGATTGCACAAGAACTGGGCATGACCGCCGAAAAGGTCAGAGAAATTATGAAAATCGCACAGGATCCCGTGTCTCTCGAAACTCCCATCGGTGAAGAAGAGGATAGCCATCTTGGCGATTTCGTGGAGGATAATGATTCTCCCGCCCCCTCTGACAGTGCATCATATTCCTTGCTTAGAGAGCAGCTTTGCAATATTCTCCGAACTCTTACTCCGAGAGAAGAGCAGGTTATTAAGCTTCGCTTCGGTCTTGAGGACGGACGTCCTAGAACGCTTGAGGAGGTTGGAAGACAGTTTCAGATAACGCGTGAGCGTATAAGGCAGATAGAGGCAAAAGCACTCCGTAAGCTCCGTCATCCGTCAAGATCAAAAACCCTTAAGGATTATCTTGCGAACTGATTGACAGTTTGTACAAAAAACGACAGTTAAATTTGTGCAAATACACTTATTTGATTTCTTTGTTACTTTAAAATAAAAATCCACTTGACTTTTTTTTCGCTTTAGTGTAAAATATTAAAGTAAATATTTTCGGAGGCTCTTTTTAAATGAAAAAAATTTTTTTGTTGCTTTTGTGTTTAGCCATTTCGCTCCCTATGCTTGTTGCATGTGATGGCGGAGAGATTGGCGATTATGAATATCCGGGTTATGTTCCCAAAAACGTTCCTCTCATTACACTTGATTTCTACGTCATTGTGGGCGACGCTACTCAGGATCTCGCAATCGATTCGGTTGCAAGAATGCTGTCGCAGTACACAGAAACCAAATTCAAGACAAAGCTTAACGTTCATTACATAAAAGAGTCTGAGTACGTCGAAACTCTTAAGGCTGATATTCAAAAAAATGATGACGCAAAAGCTGATATAGTTTTTATTAACAGCTACGAGCTTGCAAAGGAGCTTATTGACGAAGGAAAGCTCGAGGATATTTCCTCCTTCTATGATCCGAGCGAAGAATTTATCAAGGAACTCAAAAAACTTAACCCTTATTATGAAGGAAAGCTTTACGGCCGTCTTAATACTTTGATTACTCCTACGCTCATAGAAGCGTCGAAGATTAACGGTAAGCTCTATACAGTTCCTAACGATCACGTTGTTGGCGAGTATAGCTATCTTCTCATTAAGGAAGACATTGCAACCTCTTATAACTTCAGCCCTGCCAAGCTTAAGGCTTGTACTACTCTTGAGGACGAGACGCTCGTTGCGCTTAAGGCTGCTATGGAGGCAGACGGAAAGGTGTTTGCAGATTCCGTTTACGTCGTATCCGGTGATTACAGTGATAAGAGCAAATACGAATCCGAAGGTTATATTTGCAACATTCTGAATTATCCCACTGTAGATACAAGCGAGGCATTTTCGTCGGCATTTGCCATAGTCAAGGGCACTCAGTATCCTCACAGAGCTATGGAGGTGCTTTACCTTCTCAATACCGATTCATATTTCAGAAATCTACTCCAGTACGGCGTTGAGGGAATCAATTACGTCAAAGATGATGACGGAACTATCATTCCTCATACCGAGGGAGACGGCGTTTACAGTATGAATATGCTTCACACCGGAAATGTGTTTCTTCTTGAGTACAGCGTTGCTTGGACCGAGACTATGAAGAATGTCGGCATTTCTCAAAATAAGGATTCTGTTGTAGACGCAGATGCTCCTTCAAACTAATTCGCTTTCTCAACGGAAAACAAGAGCGCTTGTTTTCCGTTTTGAATAACTCTAAATCTTCAATAATTATTTAAAGGGACGTTAAATACATGAAAAAGGA
>JAZSIJ010000008.1:0-5392 GCA_045533755.1 Eubacteriales bacterium
GGATTACATCGCTATGCTCATTGACCATCCGGAAAAACTCGAGAGATAACTTTGAGGGCAGCTTGACGCTGCAAGTTTTGCGAAAGGCAAACCGACGCCGTATAGGAGCGCCGGTTTTTCTTTTTTGTCAAGTTAAAGACGAGTGGCAAAATCCGATACAATTTTTTTACGCGGCGAAGCTTTAACCGAGTAAGCATAGAATCACATTAAGGTGATTAAAATTCCCTCATTTTTGAAACAATATTAAGGAAATGTTCGCTTAAAATGTTGACAAATCCCTCATAATGTGATATCATTTAAGGGAATGAAAGCGAGGTTAAGGTTATGAGAACATTTAACTACTCCAAAATCAACGAGCAAAAATGGGATTCTGAGCTTCTCGGCTTGATAGCTGCTATATATAAAGAAGCCGGAAAGCAGGAGATGTATCTCAAGCAGCGCCCCGAAGAGCTTGAAAAGCTCGTGGATATTGCAAAGGTACAAAGCACCGAGAGCTCCAATGCTATCGAAGGTATCGTTACCACGAATACAAGAATCAGGCAGATTGTAGAGGATAAGACCACGCCTAAGAATAGAGATGAGCAAGAGATAGCCGGCTACCGCGATGTGTTAAATATTATTCACGAGAGCTTCGATGCCATACCGATTACGCCGGGATACATTTTGCAGCTTCATAAAATATTGCATAGCCATATGAATAACCCTGCGGCAGGCAGAACAAAGAGCGTGCAAAATTATATCAGCGCAACTTATCCCGACGGTAGTACAAGAACGCTGTTCACTCCGCTCGATCCGTTTGAAACACCGATAGCACTCGAAAGCATATGCAACGAGTTTAATAGAGTAATCGGTAACAACAAGTTAGAGCCGTTAATTGCCATTCCGGTATTTATTCACGACTTTCTCTGCATACACCCCTTCAATGACGGAAACGGAAGAATGAGCCGTTTGCTCACGACTCTGCTCCTTTACAGAAGCGGTTTCTACGTTGGAAAATATATATCGCTTGAAGCGAAGATTGCCAAGAATAAGGATTTGTACTACGATGCACTTGGTGAGGCGCAGAGCGGTTGGCACGAAGGAGAGGCAGATGCCGTTCCGTTTATCAAATATCTGCTTGGCACGATACTTGCAGCCTATAAGGATTTTGAAGATAGATTCGCGCTCGTGGAAACAAAGCTGCCGGCACTTGAAACAGTACGTCGCGCAACGATGAACAAGATTGGCAGATTCTCAAAGCAGGATATCCGAGAGCTTTGTCCATCACTTAGCATAAGCTCTATCGAAGGTGCGCTCCGAAAGTTAGTTTCCGAAGGCGAGATTAAGCGCGAAGGTAACGGAAAGAATATCAGATATTTTAGACTTAAATAGAATTGAGGATTACGAAATGGACAAAAAGGAATTTGTATCCGAGCTGACACGGGTTTTCACCCTGAACAAGCTCGGCTCGATGCTTAATCTTGATAAGGCGGAAAAATTTTACGCCTTGACTGTGAGAATGCTCGAGGAAAACGAAAAATACAATCTCACGGCTATCAAAGAGCCGAAGAAGATAATACTGAACCACTACGCCGACTGCGCCTCGCTCGCGGCAAGACTGCCGAAAAAGTGCAATATAGCCGACGTCGGCTGCGGAGCGGGCTTCCCCACTCTGCCTGTCGCTATCCTGCGCGATGATGTGAAAATCACCGCCATTGACTCGACCGAAAAGCGCGTACGATACGTTGCCGAAACGGCAGGGATGCTCGGACTTTCTAACGTTGTCGCCGTCACGATGCGCGCCGAGGACGGCGGAAAAAGCCCCGAATACCGCGAGAAATTTGACGTTGTGACGGCTCGCGCCGTTGCCGAGATGCGCGTGCTCACCGAGCTATGTCTGCCCTACGTCAAGGTCGGTGGCGAGATGATTGCAATGAAGGGCAAAAATGCCGAGTTCGAGCTTGCAGGCGCAAAAAAGGCTATTGCAATTCTCGGCGGTGTGCTCGACAAGTGCGAGGAGATAACTCTCACCGACGGCACCGAAACGCTCTCCCACCCCCTTATCTTCCTCAAGAAGAAAACGAAAACTCCCGCGGCTTACCCGCGCCCCTACGCGCAGATAAGCAAGAAGCCGCTATGATACAATTCGTAAAATCCTCACTGACCGTGAATTTTTTCGCGGTCTTTTTCTTTTCCCGCCTTTTTGCGACGAAATTTTCTCGTGTGGTGTGATAGAATGTAGAAAAACGCTTTCGGGGGAAGTTTAAAATGACTATGTTTGACGAGGCAAAAACTATTGCGGGAATGATAAATATGCGCGGTGAAACACAGGCAATGACGGCAAAGCGCCTTGGCGTCAGCCAATCCTACGTTGCAAACAAGCTACGCCTGCTCGCCTTTTCCGACGAGGAGCAGACCGAGATATGCGAGAGTGGGCTCACCGAGAGGCACGCGCGCGCCCTTTTGCGACTGTCGGGCGAGAAGCGTCGCTCTGCTTTAAAGCGCACCGTTGAGCGAGGCTACACCGTGCGCGAGTGCGAGGCACTCGTTGATTTCCTCTACGACGAGGACGCCCCAGAGGCGATAAAGGGCGCATCTGCCTGCGACAGAATAAAAAAATTCACCGACACGCTTGAGGCGTCGGTGAGAACGCTCCGCAGTCTTGGCATAGATGCAAGCATCAGCCAAAGCTTCCACGGCAAAAAAAGCTATATAACGGTGTGCATAAAGGAATGAATAGTGAATGATGAATAATTAAGGAAGCGGGCGTCACGGATGTGAGCGCCCGCTCTTTCTTTTGTTCTATTGCGCTATGCGGCTTATGAAAAACGGCGGCTAGCACAAGCTATTTTAGTCGAGGGTTGCTTTGGCTATTCCGAGGTCACTCTTTCCAAGTGCCTTGATAATGTTGACGACGAGCTCGCCCTCCTCCTCGGGAACCTCGAGAAATTCAAGTTTTACGGTCGAGGTATCGGGCACGGACGCCTTGATTCTGATGTAGACGTCCTCCTTGTGATAGAACTCTATCGTTGACTTGACTATATCGTATATACGCTTGGTTACGTTAGGGTCTACGATACGGCGGAAGGTAAACTCTGCCGTTCTCGATATGTATTTCGGTGCACCCTGCTCCTCAAGAGCCTTGGCAACCTCTGCCGCATTTTCTGCTTCACGGCGAATACGCTCTGCCTCTCTCTGTCGCTCTGCCTCAACTTTTGCTCTTTCCTCAGCGAGCTTTCTTTCATCGGCGAGTCTCTTCTCCTCAGCGGCACGGGCAAGCTCTGAGGCCTTGCGCTCCGCCTCGAGTCTGCGTTTCTCCTCCAGAGCGAGCATAGCCGCTTCTGCAAGGCGCTCCTTCTCTCTTTCCTCTGCGCGAATCTTCGCCTCTATCTCTGCCTTAAGCCTTTCTTCCTCGGCGGCCTTCGCCTCAGCTTCACGACGAGCCTTCTCCATAAGGCGCTCGTTCTCAGCGCGAAGAAGCTCCTGCTCTCTGCGAAGTCTTTTAGCCTCTTCCTCTGCGGCAAGTCTTGCACGGCTCTCATACTCCAGCCTGAGCTTCGCCTCTATTTCGGCACGGATACGCTCCTCGGAAAGAGTGCGCTCCTCTTCTGCCGTGAGGTTATTTTCGGCTTCATCTATCTTCTCAATCTCGACATCTATTGCGTCTCTAAACGAGAGAGCCTCCACCGCAGGCTCGTTCTCTTCCTCGTCGGCTTCGGGCTCAGCCTCTTCTGCGTTTATGCCGTCGAGGGCGGCTATATCTGCGAGACTATCCTCGTCATCTGCCGAGAGGTAAAGCTCCTCTGCCCCGTCACCGTCATCAAGCGAGATGCTGACGGTATCCTCTACGACCGGCTCTGCAATTTCAGGCACGGTTACGGGCTCTTCAGCCTCAGCCGCCTCCGACATCAGCGCCTCACGGGCAAGCCTCATAAGCTCGGACTCCCCATCGGGTACCGCGATGGAGGGCTCTTCCTTTACGGCAGGCTCTGCGGTAACACCAAGAATAGCCGACAGCTCACGGCGAAGCTCCTCGTCGCACTCTGCCGAAAGGGTGACGTCCTCCTCAACCTTAATCAAGTCGCCTCTGCGAATTGCTCTCTTGAATATCTCACGCCACTCTGTAACGTTCTTTCTCGACATTGCGCTCTGGTACTTGTCGGCATCGATACGTACGAGAAATCTGTATTCACGCTCACGCACCTTCTGCGGAACGTCCTCGCCTATCTCAAATCTTATCGAATCGGGGGCAGGAGTGTCGGATACGCTGTACGCGACAGCGCCGTCAAGCCTTGTCCACCTCACCCAAAAATCACGGGGAGAGCAGCCCTTGTCGGTAAGGAGAAGTCTGCGGTAGGTAACGTTTTCGGAGGTATGCTCCATATAGGTTTCGGGTGAGAAAACGAGTCTGAGCTCTATCGTGGAGCCTGCAAGACTCTCAACCCCCTGCGAGCGCAGCATCTCGGCTGTGAGCTGGCGCGACATCTCGTCGACGAAGGTCTGTGAATACTTGCCCTCAATCGCATCGGGTGCTGACGTAGGAAAATCTATTCTGATGGGAATAAACATATTCTGCCTCCTGATTATATTTTTACGATATTATTGTAACATATTATTTACAAAATTTCAATACGCGCGCGAGCAAAATTAAAAATATTTGCTATTTTTCTTGAAATTAGAATTATATTCCAAGGCAGAAAGCCTCGCAAATATTACGCTTGACAACAGAGGCAAAGTGTTGTATAATAATTCTAATAAATTAGAACAGGGGCATCTTATGAAACGGGTATCGGTATATACAAAGGACGAATATCTTTACAAAAAAATATCGCTTTCTCTCCCCGACTGCGAGGTTAAGCGGGCGTTTACAGAGGACGACGCTGTCGGCTCCGTATGTGTATTTATTGACATTGACACCTTGCCCGTGAAAATAGAGGGGGCCGTGACTATGAGCAGACGGAGTGAGGCCGACCTGTCCATTCCCTTCTCACTTGACGCCCCCTCGGCTATGCTCTCTCCGTCCGACCTGCCCTCCTGCACACTACTGCCACAGCGTCGCTCGGTGATTCTCGAGGACAAGGAGATACGCCTGACCGAGCTTGAATATGCGCTGTTTGAATTGATAGTCAGCGCGGGCGAGGAGTGCGTATCACGCGAGGAAATTCTCGAACGCGTCTGGGGCGGTGAGGCTGACGGCGGTATCGTCAACGTTTACGTCCATTATCTGCGTGAGAAGCTTGAAAGGCGGGGTGAGAAGCTGATAACCTCGCACCGCGGACGCGGCTACACGCTCTCCGAAAAATACAGACTGCTTTTTGCGGGGGGTAAGAAAAATGCTTAAGATAATCGAGGGCGGCTTCAATTCGGGTCTTTCCGAGCATATAACCGACGAATTGCGGCGTCGCACCGAGGC
>JAZSIJ010000040.1:0-12838 GCA_045533755.1 Eubacteriales bacterium
ACTTGAAGCCTGTTAATGTAAACACAATGAAATTTATTTTTTCTGTGGAACCGATATGTTTTTAACTCTGGATACATGGAAAAATCCGGAGATTATATTTAAACTGGCAACCATCTGCTACGTTCGCCGTGAAAATGACGAGGAAAACGGCGCTTTGCTGAAAAAAAAGGCTGAGGAATACCGTAAATACTATTCGGCACGAATTATACCGCTTTCGCATGATGCGGTGGAGATTTCCTCAACAGAGCTTCGGGAAGATATCAAAAACGAGGACTTGCTTCGATACTCTCTTTCGGATAATGTTAGCGAATACATACGGGAAAGAGGACTTTACAGATGATTACCGAGACAAGCCTTGAAATCCTGAGAGAAAAAGTGTCCGCGCTTCTCTCGGATAAACGCTTCGCTCATACACTTGGCGTTGAGCGCGCGGCGCGAGAGCTTGGCAAGCACTGTCTTCCCGATAGCATACCGGAGCTTGCGGCGGCAGCGCTTTTGCACGACATTGCCAAGGAGCTTTCTAAAGACGAGCAGGTAGCAATAATGCGTAAAAGCGGAATTGCATTTACCGACGAGGATTACGCCTCAGAGCCGTTATATCACGCTTTTTCCGCTCCGACGGTTATAAAAGAACAATTTCCCGAATTTGCTACCGAGAACGTATTGTCTGCCGTGCTTTTTCACACATCGGCAGATGCTAATATGTCGCTGTTTGACGAGATAATTTTCATAGCCGATTTCATAGAAGATGGTCGCAAATATGATGCTTGCAGAGAAGCAAGGCGAGATTTGCTTTCTTCTTTGGAGGGCGAAACAGATGTTGAAAAAAAGCTTCGCATACTGCATCTATCGGTGCTTAGAGTTATAGATTTTACGGTAAAATATCTTGAAGATAAGGGAAAAGCTGTAAACAGCAGAATGCTTTTAGCAAGAAAATCCATAGCAAGAAAATTGATATAAAATAATGTTTTTCATTTTCGCAAAACTATTACCAGATAAATTTGCGAGGTTTTGTGAAATGAAAAGATTTCTTACATCAATATTGGTTTTCGTATGTATATTTTCCATATCCTGCCGAAGAAGTGATCTTGCGGCGGATAATGCGCCGAAAACCGTATACACCTATTTGGTTGCAGGACTTGATGACGCTGCCGATAATACCGACGTGCTTTTTCTTCTTGCTTACGATTCGGAAGAAAACAGAGCGACCGTTCTTCAAATTCCGCGCGATACCTTTTGCCGATATAACGGTACTGAGGGGAAAATCAACAGAATATTTCCATCTCTTATTGCAGAGGGGAAAAGCAGAAAGGAAGCGATGCGTTCGCTGAATTCTTACGTAGAACAGACGTTCGGGGTTAACACCGACGGATACGTTTGCTTTGATACAGACACCTTTCGCAAGGTGGTTGACTTGATTGGCGGCATAGATATATCCTTGGATGAAGAACTCACAATATACGATGAGCACGGCGAGAAATGCTTTGAAATCAAGAAGGGCGTGACTCATTTAGACGGTGAGATGGCGGAGCAGTTCGTGCGCTTTCGAAAGGGGTATGCGACGGGTGATCTCGGTAGAATTGATGCTCAAAAGCTCTTCATAGATGCATTTATAAAGAGCGCGAAAAGCAACGTTGGCATCGATGAGGCTATAAAAATTGCTTTCACTCTTGCCACGGAGCTTTCAACGGATATAGGGCCGTGCGAGATAGTGGATTTGATGACGAAGAACCGCGACAAGCTCGATGAAACGAGCTTCAGATACGTTACTTTGCCTGGCGAGGCGACTATGTATAACGGAAAATCTTTTTACGTTTTAAATAGAAAAAATGCGGCAGAAATACTTTCTAATGCTTTCAAAAGAAGCGCCGACGCGTTTGATAAAGATAAAAATTTTACGTCCGACGGCGTTGTTCAATTTGATAATATTTACTACGATGACAACTCAAGCTATAAAATTTACGAATAGAAAGGACTCTTATGGAGACTCTTAACCCAGACCTTAAAAACTGCGAATCTAAAGCTTTAGCAGAACGAATAGTGAGCGTACTTCTTGAAAAGGGCGGTCTTGACGTTCGCTTGTGCTATGTGAGAGAAAGCTCTTCGGTTACCGATTATTATATAAACGTCACAGGACGCTCATCAACCAATGTTATGGCTTTGGCTGATGAGGTGCAATACCAAATATCCCTTTTAGGAAGAGATGCCGATCACACGGAGGGGAGAGACGGACGCTCTTGGATACTGGTAGATTACGGAGACGTTGTTTTAAACGTGTTTGATAAGGAGTCGCGTGAATTTTATAACTTTGACCGACTGCTTCCGCCGGAATCGGAGATGGACATTTCTCATATAATCGCCGAGGTTGACGCTAAATTTGATATAAATAAGAATTGAGGATATAAAGATGAACTACGAACACTCGAATATTGAAGCCAAGTGGCAGAAATATTGGGAAGAAAACGACACCTTCCACACAGACGTCTGGGATTTTTCTAAGCCTAAATACTATGTGCTTGATATGTTCCCATATCCTTCCGGAGTAGGTCTTCACGCAGGACACCCCGAGGGATACACCGCTACCGACATTATGTCACGTATGAAGCGTATGCAGGGCTATAATGTGCTTCACCCTATGGGATATGATTCCTTCGGTCTGCCCGCAGAGCAATACGCCGTAAGCACCGGAAATCACCCCAACGGCTTCACACAGGAGAATATAAAAACCTTCTCAAAGCAGCTTCGTGAGCTCGGCTTCGATTACGATTGGTCGAAGATGATTGCCACGTCGGATCCCACGTTCTACAAGTGGACGCAGTGGATATTTAAGAAGCTCTACGAGGCGGGCTATGCAAAGCGAATTGAAATGCCTGTAAACTGGTGCGAGGCTCTCGGCACGGTTCTTTCTAACGACGAGGTCATTGACGGAAAGTCGGAGCGCGGCGGATATCCCGTTGAGAAGCGCATGATGATGCAGTGGGTTATAGACCAGCCTGCGTTTGCCGAGAAGCTTCTCGACGGACTTAACGAAATCGAGTGGCCGGAGTCTACCAAGGAAATACAGCGCAACTGGATCGGTAAGTCTACCGGAGTTGAGGTCGATTTTGAGCTTGTCGGCGGCGGTAATTTCTCAATATACACCACCTGTATCGAAACCATCTACGGTATAACCTTTATGGTTCTTGCTCCGGACGGCAAAATCGTTCAATCTCTTATGGACAGAGTTGAGAATAAGGACGAGGTACAGGCTTACATCAACGAAACTCTCAAAAAATCTGATATGGACCGCACCGAGCTCAATAAGGGGAAAACGGGCTGTCCTCTCAAAGGAGTTTACGCTATAAATCCCGTAAACGGTAAGCAGGTTCCTGTTTTCATCGGCGATTTTGTACTTGCCAACTACGGCACAGGCGCGGTCATGGCAGTTCCGAGCCACGATCAGCGTGACTTTGAGTATGCTATTGCTCACAATATCCCCATGATTCAGGTTATAGAGGGACGCGACGTTTCGGAGTGTGCCTTTGAAAAGCAGGACTATCTTGGCAAGGGCTGTCGCCTTATAAATTCCGAGGAATTTAACGGTCTCACCGTCGAGGAAGCAAAGGAGGCAATCACCTCTAAGCTTGAAGCAGCAGGCGTCGCTCGCAGAAAGATAAATTATCACTTCCGCGAGTGGATATTCGCCCGTCAGCGCTATTGGGGAGAGCCTGTTCCTTGCGTATATACAGAGAACGGCGAAACGGTATTCCTTCCGGATGAGGAGCTCCCGCTTATTCTTCCCGAGCTTGAGGATTACAAGGGAAGAAACGGACAGGCACCTCTCGAAAACGCTACCGAGTGGAAGCAGTATGACAAGGGCGGCATCAAGGGCGTTCGTGAAACCTCAACGATGCCCGGATCGGCAGGCTCATCCTGGTACTTTATGCGATACATAGACCCCGACAATGACAAGGAGCTCTGCGCTCCGGAGCTTCTCAGGCATTGGCTGCCGGTTGATTTGTACGTTGGCGGTCCTGAGCATGCGGTAGGACATCTTATGTACTCGCGTATCTGGAACAGATTCCTTTATGACGAGGGCATCTCTCCTGTCAAAGAGCCCTTCAAAAAGCTCGTCCATCAGGGTATGATTCTCGGAGAAAACGGCATAAAGATGGGTAAGCGTTTCCCTGAATTTGTTGTAAACCCCAGCGATATTGTTCGTGATTACGGAGCAGATACACTTCGCCTTTACGAGATGTTTATGGGACCGCTCGAGGTTTCGAAGCCTTGGAGCTCCGCCGGAGTTGTTGGTGCGAGAAAGTTTATAAACCGCGTCTGGAACTTCTTCACCGAGCCTGTGAATATCACCGAAACGAACGACGATAAGCTCACAAAGGTATATCACCAAACTGTGAAGAAGGTTACCTCCGACTTTGAAACTCTTGGCTTCAACACCGCCATAGCGCAAATGATGGTGTTCGTCAACGAGGTGTACAAAAACGGCAACTGCCCCAAGGAATATGCAGAGGGCTTTATCAAAATGCTTTCCTGTATCACTCCTCACGTCGGCGAGGAGATGTGGCAGATTCTCGGCCACGATAGCACCATCGCATACGAGCCCTGGCCTATCTACGACGAGGATAAGTGCAAGGATGACGTAATCGAAACCGCAGTTCAGATAAACGGAAAGGTGCGCTCTGTAGTTCGGATTCCTGCAGGAGCAGAGAAGGACGAAATACTTTCCATAGTGAAGGCAGACGCGAAGATTATCGCCGCGCTTGATGGAAAAACAATCGTTAAGGAAATCGTCATTCCCGGTAAAATCATAAACATAGTAGTCAAATAAAACTCTTCACCGAGCGGAATTAAATCCGCTCGGTTTTCAATTATTCTCTTGAGCGAGTAAAAGTGCATAAAAATGCAATAATGTATGAATAAATCAAAAAATCGGTTGACAAGCTATATTTTAAAATGTTATAATATATTTGTACAAATATTTGCAAAGGACGATCTTTGATATGAACAGAAAAACGGCAAGAGAAAATACCTTTATTCTCCTTTTCGAAGGGGTGTGCAAGAAGGAAGAAACTGCTGAAGAAATATTCAATAAAGCGGTTGAGTATAGAGAGTTTGAATACGACGACTTCGTAAAGCAGATCTTTTTCGGAGCGTATGAAAATGCTCAAATAATAGCAGAAACCGTTGAAGCCTCGCTTCAGGGCTGGAAAAAGGAAAGAGTTTCTCCTGTTTCTATGGCTGTTTTCCGTCTTTCTACATACGAAATGATGTTTATGGAGGATATACCCGTAAGGGTTTCCATAAACGAGGCGATAGAGCTTTCAAAAAAATACGACGACGAAAAGGCTTATATTTTCGTTAACGGCGTTCTCAATTCGGTTGCTGAAAAGCTGGGAAGAAAATGAGCCGAAAAATCGTTATAGGAATTGATACCAGCAATTACACGACCTCATACGCCATTTTAACTTTAGACGGTGAGCTTGTTGCCAATCTTAAGCGCCCGCTTCCTGTAAAGGAGGGAGAGAGAGGACTGCGGCAGTCTGACGCGGTATTCGCGCATATCAAGAATTTCCCCGAGCTTGCCGAGGAGGCGAAAGCCTACATCGACGGGGCGCGAATTGTTGCTGTGGGAGTCAGCGAGCGTCCGAGAAATATCGACGGCTCTTACATGCCGTGCTTTCTTTCGGGTGTAGCGGTTGCGGAGAATATCGCTTCGGCGCTTTCGGTGCCGATTTATAGGTTTTCGCATCAGTGCGGACACGTTATGGCGGCGGTTTTCTCGTCGGGCAGATTCGACCTTTTGGACGCGCCCTTTGCCGCGTTTCACGTCTCGGGTGGCACGACAGAGCTTCTGAGTGTAAAGTCTACCCAGCGAGGCTTTGATACTGAGCTTGTCGGAGGAACGGTTGACTTGAACGCGGGACAGATAATAGACCGCGTCGGAGTTTATATGGGGCTGCCCTTCCCGTCGGGGAAATACATAGAGGAGCTGGCTCTTGCCAATACTGCTTCCGTGCCGAAAAAGAAGCTCTCGGTAAGGGGGCTCGAGGCAAACCTTTCGGGACTTGAAAACATGGCAAAGCAGCTCTTTGACGAAACAGGTGACCAGTGCTTGACATCGGCGTTTTTGCTTGATTATATTGGGCGCGCCATCGAGGCTATGTGTGAGGCATATCTTGAAAAATACGGAGATACGCCATTCGTATTTGCCGGCGGCGTTATGTGTAATTCCATAATAAAGACTGGACTTAAAAAGAGATTCTCGGCGGTCTTTGCCGAGCCCCCAATGTCGGCTGACAATGCAGTTGGAATAGCTGCGCTTGCACTCAGACGGTACGAAGCAAATAAATAAACGGAGTTTTTGATGGATATTTCCTCATTAAGAGAGAAGCGGTGCGATTCGACGCTCACTGTGACCGAGCTTAACGCTTACCTAAAAGGGCTTTTGGAAAACGATAGAATTCTTGCTTCTGTAACGGTAAGGGGTGAAATTTCAAACTTTACTTATCATAGAAGCGGACATTTGTATTTCACCTTGAAGGACAGCGACGCGCAGATAAAGGCGGTTATGTTCCGCTCCTTTGCCGCAAGATTGCGATTCATGCCCGAAAACGGAATGAAGGTTATAATCCACGGCAGTGTAAATTTATACGCGAAGGACGGGAGCCTTCAGATATATGCAAATCAGCTTCAGCCCGACGGAATCGGTGCGCTTTATCTTGCCTACGAGCAGTTAAAGGAGCGTTTATCCTCCGAGGGACTTTTCGAGACGGTTCATAAGAAGCCTATACCAAGGCTTCCTGCGAGAATAGGGGTGATAACCTCACCTACCGGTGCTGCTATACGTGACATACTGAACGTACTTGAAAGACGCTTTCCATATGCGTCGGTGTACCTTTATCCCGCGCTTGTGCAAGGTGAGGGGGCAGAGGCAGACCTGATAGCCGGAGTTGACTATTTTGACAAAAGCCGACTTGTTGATGTTGTTATCATAGGCAGAGGCGGTGGCTCGCTTGAGGATTTATGGGCATTCAACAGCGAGAGCCTTGCCAGAAAAATATATTCGTCGCGCGTTCCAATAATTTCAGCCGTCGGTCACGAAACCGATTTCACAATTTGCGATTTTGTTTCTGACCTTCGAGCGCCCACACCCTCGGCGGCAGCAGAGCTTGCCGTTCCCGATGAAAAAGAGCTGTACATGAGACTTGCTTCTTTGTGCGATAAATCCTACAGCTTATTGATAAGAGCTATTGATTCGGGAAAGGCTCGTTTGGATAAGGTGAAGGCGAATAAAGCTTTAACTGAACCAACGAAAATCTTTGATTACCAAAGAAAATACACGGCAGAGCTGTTAAGTGCCGCTGGTGATTATATAAAACGTATTATTGAAAATAAGAAAAAATCCTTGCTTTCCGCTTCGGTAAAGGCAGATGCTCTCAGTCCGCTATCCACTCTTAAACGCGGATATTCGGTGGCGACGCTTGACGGCAAGGTGGTTAAAAGTAAGGATCAGCTTTCACTCGGTGACACGGTTCTTTTAAAATTATACGACGGAGAAGTCTCGGCTGAAATCAAGGCGAAAGGAGCACACGCAGTAAATGAAGAGTAAAATGACATTTGAGGAGGCTATTTCCTTGCTTGAGAAAATAGTTGATAAAATGGACGCAGGAGAGCTTTCCCTCGATGAGTCTCTCGCTTCCTTTGAGGAAGCTGTAAAGCTCGTCAAATATTGTAATGCAGAGCTTGAAAAAGCAGAGCAACGCGTACGTATATTAACCGAGAATAGCGACGGTACTGTGAGCGATGCTCCGTTCGTAAATTCCGATGAGACTTGATCTCTATTTATCCGATGCGGCACTTGCGAGGAGCCGCAGTGAAGCGAAAAGCTTAATTTTAGAGGGGGCTGTGTCGGTTAACGGCAAGGTGATAACCAAACCCTCTCATGACGTAACGGACACGGACGAGGTGTCGGTGTCTGCGGATAACAAAAAATACGTAAGCCGAGGCGGCTATAAGCTTGAGGGGGCATTTAATGCGTTTGATTGCTCGCCCTCCGGTAAGCTCGCACTTGATATCGGAGCGTCGAGCGGAGGATTTACCGATTGTCTCTTGCAAAATGGGGCGAGACACGTTATTGCGGTAGATTCCGGCTTTGGACAAATGGCAGAGTTGTTAAGATGCGACGCTCGTGTTACCGTTAAAGAAAATTACAATGCGCGCTATATGAGCCTCGCCGACCTTGAATATGCTCCCGAGCTTATCGTTATGGACGTGTCGTTTATATCGGCAACCTGCATAATGCCCGCAATATACGAGGTAGCGGCACCGTCGGCAGATTTTATATGTCTTGTAAAGCCGCAGTTTGAGGTTGGACGCGCCGGAGTCGGAAAGGGCGGAATAGTTAAGGACGAGAAGCTAAGGCGCTCGGCGCTCGATAAAGTCGTTGACTTTGGTGCTTCTATTGGATTTTCCTGCTTAGGACATTGTCTTTCGCCTATAAAAGGCGGAGACGGAAACGTAGAATATCTTGTGCATTTCAAGAAGGAGTGACCTTTATGAACAATGTCGTTATTATCCCGAATATGACAAAGGAGAAGGCTCTTGACGTAGCGCTTCTTCTTACCGATAAGCTTTCGCAGATGGGCCTGTCGCTTTTTTCGTGTGAAGAATACAGAGGCGTGTTTGGCGGAAGGGTTGAATACTATAAGGAATTTCCGTCTCAGGCGGATTTGATTATAGTCGTTGGCGGTGACGGCTCGGTTCTCGATGCTTCGGTTACCGCAATAGCGGCTGACGTTCCCATCGTAGGAGTTAATCTTGGCAAGGTAGGTTATCTCAGCGAGGTTGAGCCGGATAATCTTGACGTGTTTTCGCGACTTTTAACCGGAGAATACTCAATAGAGGAGAGAATGCTTCTTACTGTCGCGCACGAGAGCGAGGGAAGGATTACCGAAGCATCGCGCCTTGCGGTGAACGACGTTGTTATATCTCACGACAGCTTTCTTGGAATTGCCGATTTCAAAATTGAAAACTCCTTGGGCGAGGGTGTCAAATATCGCGCTGACGGTATAATTCTTTCTACACCCTCGGGCTCTACCGCCTATTCGCTTTCAGCGGGAGGACCTATAATTGCACACAGTCTTAATTCTATTCTCGTAACCCCCGTGTGTCCGCATTCATTTTTCAACAGGTCAATAGTTTTTAACGCAGAGGAGTGCGTAACGGTTACGAACAACGGCGAGGGCGAATTGAATGTCAGCATTGACGGCAGATATTTTTCTAAAATGAAAAAGGGCGACAGATGCGCAGTCAAAGCATCGTCTCGAAAGATAAAGATGCTTACCTTCTCAAAAAATAATATGTTTTCAACCCTGTTCAGAAAAATGCGTATAATGGAGGACGTAAAATGAAAAACGCGCGTCAGCAGAAAATTTTGGAGCTTATTGAGAAATACGACATAGACACGCAGGAAACTCTGATAGACAAGCTTGCCGAGGCAGGCTTTGCGACTACGCAAACAACCATATCCAGAGATATAAAGCAGTTAAAGCTTGTTAAGGGAATGACCAGCAAGGGCTCGTATAAGTACATAGTACCCGAGATAAAGAAAAGCGAAAACGCGCCGATACTCAATTCGGCACTCACAGAATCGGTGATTAAAATTGAAGCTGCGGAAAACATTGTGGTTGTAAAAACCCTTTCCGGAATGGCAAACGCTCTCGCCGTATGTATTGATTCGCTTAACGAGGCGAGTATAGTCGGTTCGGTTGCGGGTGACGATACGATTTTGATTATAGTAAAAAGCTCCGAGCTGGCAACTAAGCTGGAAGCGGAGTTAAAAGCGGTCTTTTCGTTGAAATAACTCATTTTGGAGGCGTAATGTTAAGCTCATTACACGTTGAAAATATTGCGGTTATTAAGTCTGCCGATATAGACATTACGGCGGGCTTCACCGTTTTTTCCGGCGAAACCGGAGCAGGAAAATCGGTTATAATTGACAGCATAAAGCTTCTCTTTGGAGGAAAATTCGATAGGGAGCTTATTCGTCACGGAGAGACATCTGCTATGGTAAGCGGATTTTTCACAGACCTTACGCCCAAATCGGTCGAGGAGCTCTCGGATATTGGTGTTTCGCTTGATGAGGGCGGAGAATTACTCGTTCAGCGCTCTCTTTCTTTGGACGGAAAGGGGCAGATTAAGATAAACGGAAGAACGGTAGGAGTGGGAGTTCTTAAGAGCATTATGCCGCAGCTTTTGGCTATACACGGTCAAAATGAAACGAACGCTCTTACAGACCCCTCAAGACATTTGGAGTTGATTGACGTCTACGCAGACAACGCAGAGCTGCTTTGTGAATATCGTGAGATTTATTCAAGATATTCGGATTCCAAGAGAAAGCTTGCCGAGCTTCTTTCAAAAAAAATGGAGGGAGAGCGGCTTCGAGAGCTGCTTTCTTATCAGATAAAAGATATTGACGCTCTTTCGCTTCACGACGGAGAAGAAGAGGAGCTGATTGACAAAAAGCTCAAGATAAAAAACAGCGAGAAGCTTCATAAGCACACAGAGTTCGTTTATAAGGCGCTTCGAGGAAGCGAAAAGGGAAGCGTTGCCATTCTTCTTGACAGGAGCATATCCTCGCTGATGCAAATTTCCGACGTTGTACCTGCCTGCGCCGAGTATGCAGAGGCTATGCGTGATATGCTTTACAGAATCGAGGAGATTGCCGAGGACGTCTACGCTATATCAGATGATATTACGTCGGATCCTACCGAGGCTCTCAATGACATAGAATCGAGGCTCGATAAAATCTCTAAGCTCAAAAGAAAATACGGTCTTACTATTGCAAGTATTCTCGAATACAGAGATAAGTGTGCCGCAGAGCTTGAGAGTATAGAAAATTCCGAGGAAATAGAGAAGTCGCTCTTGAAGGAGCAAAAGGAGCTATACAGCTCGGCTATTAAGCTTGCAGACGAGCTTCACGCGAAGCGAGTGTCTGCGGTTAAATCTCTTGAGCAGAGTGTTAAGAAAACGCTTAATTTTCTTGATATGCCGGGCGTTGTATTTTACACGCTTTTCAAGGATAGCGTAAACGAGGGTGAAAAAGAGCTTGGTCCTTCAGGCTATGAGACCGCCGAATTTTACGTGAGCGCCAACAAGGGCGCTGAGGCTATGCCGATGTCAAAAATAGCCTCCGGCGGAGAGCTCGCCAGAATTATGCTTTCTCTCAAATCGGCACTCGCTGATAAGGACGGAGTTTCTACCGTCATATATGACGAAATCGATGCGGGTGTGTCCGGAAAGACTGCCAGAAAGATTGGCATTAAAATGCTTACGCTTGCGAAAACTGCGCAGCTTTTATGCGTTACTCACAGTGCGCAAATAGCCTCTCTTGCCGATACGCATATGCTAATAAGTAAGAGCGAGGTAAACGGTGCTACGGAAACGGCGATTTCTGTTCTTGACCGCGAGGGCAGGATTAACGAGGTGTCGAGAATTCTCGGCGGAATAAACGTTACGAAATCCCAGCGTGATGCTGCCGTTGATATGATAGACGAAAAGTATAAGCTCTTAAAATAAATTTTCGCGAGGAAATATGTGGCAGAGTGACATCAAAGACTTTCTATCGTCGAAGAGAATAGTCTTCTCAACGCAAGAGGATATGTCGAAAATAACCTCTATGAGATGTGGCGGCCAGGCGGCTATCTCGGCGTATCCGCGTAACGCCGATGAAATTGCTTCTCTCGTGAGAGCTTTAGATAAACAAGGGGTGAAATATAAGGTCGTCGGAGGAATGACTAATCTTCTTCCGTGTGACGGCGTTTTTGATGGCGTTCTCGTCAGAATGACCGGAATAAATCACCTTGAGTTTACGGAAAATAATAGGGTGTCGGCTGGTGCGGGAGTTCTGCTGGGGACATTTGTGAGAAAAGCCGCGGAGTATGGTATTGGCGGCTTCGAGGAGCTTTCGGGCATACCTGGAACTCTCGGCGGAGCACTGTATGGAAATTCAGGTGCTCATTCGGTCAGCATATCGGACTTTGTTATCTCGGTAGTCGTTTATGACGTTCGGCGCAATATGGTGGTTGAGCTCAGACGTGATGAAATTGATTACGGATATCGCAGAAGTCTCTTTAAAAAGGAAAAACCGAATTTCGTAATTTTAGAAGCAAAGCTTAAAGGTACGGAGAAAAGTAAAGAGCAAATCTTTGAGAAGATCAGAGAACTTTCAGCTATTCGCAGAGAGCGACAGCCGCTTGATAAGCCTAGCCTTGGAAGTATTTTTAAGCATCCGGAGGGCGATTTTGCCCCTCGATTGATAGAATCGCTTGGACTGAAGGGCGAAAACTGCGGAGGAGCATCGGTTTCGCGAAAGCACGCAGGCTTTATAATCAATGACGGTGGTGCCACCGCTTCCGACGTGATTGCACTTATTGATAAGATAAAAAATAAGGTTTTCGCAGAATACGGCATTTTGCTGGAAGAGGAAATTGATATTATGTAAGGAGGACGCTGTGTCATTTGCTACTGAGCAGAAAAAAGAAATTATATCTGCAGTTCAAAAAAATGCATGTTGCCGCAGAGCGACTCTTTTGGGCGTTTTGGCATCCAGAGCTACGGCGGTGGGGGACTCCGTTTCAATTAGAATAAACGGTGATGATATAATCTCTTACGTATCCTCGCTGATCCTCGAAATATACGGAAAAGAACCGTCGGTTTCCACATCAAAAAAAGGCGGGAGAATCAAAATAATCAGCTTTGATTCCAAATCTGCCTCGAAATATATCGCGAATTTAACGGATGACACATTGATACAAGTGAAGTGCGCTTCCTGTCAATCCGC
>JAZSIJ010000093.1:0-2204 GCA_045533755.1 Eubacteriales bacterium
CCGAGAACGCCACCGCGGCAAATACCATCGTCGGTCAGGTCTTGGTCAACAAGCGCGCAAGGGAATCTGCGGAGAAGACCAAGCTCGACATCAAGAAAAAACTATCCGGCAGCACGATGGACGTTTCGAACAGAGTAGAGAAGTTCATTCCCTGTCATTCGAAAGACCCCGAACTTCGTGAGATTTATATAGTTGAGGGAGATTCTGCGGCATCAAGCTGTAAGCAGGGAAGAAACGCCGAGTTCCAGGCAATAATCCCCGTGCGTGGAAAAACGCTCAACTGTATGAAGAGCTCCTACGAGAAAATTTTCGCAAGCGATATCATAGTCGATCTTTTGAAGGTCATAGGCTGCGGCGTTGAGGTTAAGACCAAGAAGCCCGGCGAGATCGCAACCTTTGATTATAACGCTCTCAAGTGGAGCAAAATTATAATCTGCACCGATGCAGATGAGGACGGCTTCCAGATACGCACTCTGCTTCTGACGCTGTTTTACCGTCTTCTCCCGACGCTTATCGAGAAGGGTAAAATCTTCATCGCGGAGTCGCCCCTCTTTGAGATAACCTCGGGAAGCGATACCTATTTTGCTTACAACGAGCAGGAAAAGGCGGATATACTCGCAAAGCTCGGAACGAAAAAATACACGCTCCAGCGCTCAAAGGGGCTTGGTGAAAACGAGCCCGATATGATGTGGCGTACGACGATGTGCCCACAAACGAGAAGGCTTATCGCCGTTACTCCCGCTGAGGCAGAGGAAACGGCACGTATGTTTGACGTGCTTCTCGGAGATGCTCTGCAGGACAGGAAAAAGTTCATTACCGATTTCGGACATCTTTACATTAAGGATGCCGATATTTGACGAAATAATTTAAAATTGGTATATAAAGAAAGGCAGAATCATGGCACAGCTCAAAAAATCCACCAAATTTTCGGGTGTTGAAGGACCTCTTCTTACGATAGTAATGGACGGCGTCGGCATCGCGTCAGACAACGGAGCAAACGCAGTAGCGGCAGCGCACACTCCCACTCTTGACAGAATTATGAAGGAGTATCCCACCCTCGCTATCAAGGCTCACGGCACAGCGGTCGGTCTTCCCGGCGACGACGATATGGGCAACTCCGAGGTCGGACATAACGCTCTCGGCTCGGGACAGGTGTTCGCGCAGGGAGCAAAGCTCGTTTCGCAGTCTATCGAAACCGGAAAGATATTCTCCTCGGATACCTGGAAGCTCCTTGTTTCAAACGTCAAAGACAACAATTCAACTCTTCATTTTCTCGGTCTTTTCTCGGACGGAAACGTTCATTCGCACATAGATCACCTCAAGGCACTCATCGAGGCGGCAAAGCGCGACGGAGCAGCAAGGGTGAGAGTTCATATTCTTCTCGACGGACGTGACGTTGGCGAGACCAGCGCCCTTGATTATGTACGTCCCTTTGAGGAGTATCTCGCGACCCTTCGTTCCGATAGCTTTGATATTGCTATCGCCTCGGGCGGCGGACGTATGCAGATCACTATGGACAGATACGAGGCAAACTGGGGAATGGTTGAGGCTGGCTGGAGGACTCACGTTCTCGGCGAGGGCAGACAGTTCGCGTCGGCAGAGGAGGCCATCACCGCCTACAGAAACGAAACAAAGGTTATCGACCAGGACCTCCCCGCGTTCGTTATCGCAAAGGACGGTAAGCCTGTAGGCACCGTCGAGGACGGTGACAGCGTTATCTTCTTTAACTTCCGCGGCGACCGTTCAATAGAGATTTCCAAGGCGTTTGAGGCAGGCGCTGACTTCGATAAATTTGACAGAGTACGCGCTCCCAAGGTAGTTTACGCAGGTATGCTCGAGTACGACGGCGACCTTCATATTCCCTCGAGGTATCTCGTCAGCCCTCCTGAAATTACTAATACTATGACCGAGTATCTTGTCAGCGCGGGAATCCCCGAGCTTGCTATATCCGAGACCCAGAAATACGGTCACGTTACCTACTTCTGGAACGGAAATAAATCCGGCAAATTCTCAGAGGAGCTTGAGACTTATATAGAAATACCCTCCGACGTCGTGCCCTTCGAGCAGAGACCTTGGATGAAGTGTGCCGAGATTACCGACAAGCTTATCGAAGAGATGAGAAGCGGCAAATATAAGTATCTCAGAGTTAATTTCCCGAACGGAGATATGGTGGGACACACAGGCTCCTTCCTTGCTACCGAGTG
>JAZSIJ010000035.1:0-3422 GCA_045533755.1 Eubacteriales bacterium
CTCGACGCGCTTGCAAACTACATCACCGCAATAGGCTACGACCCCGACAAAACCTTTAACAAGAAAAACGAGAGCTTCAAGAAGTGGTGGCCTGCCGACGTTCACATCATCGGTAAGGACATTCTCCGCTTCCACACTATCTATTGGCCGATATTCTTAATGGCGCTTGATATTCCGCTTCCGAAGAAGATTTTCGGCCACCCCTGGTTCAACTTCGGCAACGATAAGATGTCGAAGTCAAAGGGCAACGTCGTTTACGCAGACGAGCTTGCCGAGATATTCGGCACCGACGGCGTTCGTCATTACGCGCTCTCCGAGATGCCCTACAATTCCGACGGCTCGATAACCTACGAGTCGGTTATCGCAAGATACAACAACGACCTCGCAAACAACCTTGGAAACCTCGTCAGCCGTACTCACGCTATGACGAAGAAGTATTTCGACGGTATAGTCCCCGCACCTGCGCTTGAGGCAGACCCCGACGCCGAACTCAAGGCGGCGGCAGAGGAGGGAATACGTCTCTCCCGTGAGCTTATGGGCGCGTACCACGTTGCCGACTCGGTTGAGGCCATATTCTCGATGCTTCGCCGTGCGAATAAGTACATCGACGAAACTACACCTTGGATTCTTGCGAAGAACGAGGAGGATAAGCCCCGTCTTGCAACCGTAATTTATAATCTTCTCGAGGTTATAAGAATAGGCGCGGTGCTTCTTACCCCATATATTCCCGAAACGGCAGAGAAAATATTCTCCCAGCTTGGAACAGACCTCAAGGATTATGCAACAGTCTCAAACTTCGGCGCACTTGAGTCGGGCAAGCCTCTCGGCGAGGCGTCAACGCTCTTTGCCCGCATAGACGAGAAGAAGTTCCTCGAGGATATGGAGGCAAAGCAGGCTGCTATGGCGGCGGCAAACGCACCCATAGAAGAGCCCGAGCACGAGGCTGAGATTGGAATTGACGCCTTCTCGGCGGTTGAGCTCCGCGTTGCCGAAATTCTTGCCTGCGAGCCTGTACCGAAGGCTAAAAAGCTTCTGAGGCTTCAGGTTGACCTCGGGTACGAGTGTCGTCAGGTGGTTTCCGGCATCGCAAAATATTACACTCCCGACGAGCTCATTGGCAAGAAGGTTGCTCTCGTTACCAACCTCAAGCCCGCAAAGCTTTGCGGCGTTGACAGCTTCGGTATGTTACTCGCGTCGGGCGAGGAGGACGTAAAGGTTCTGTTCCTCGACCCTGCGGCTAAAAACGGAGACAGAATACACTGATGAAATATTTTGATTCGCATTCTCATTACTATGACGATAGATTTTCGGAGGAGCGAGAGGGAGGCGCTGATCCTTTGATCAGCGCTCTTCTTTCGAGTGATGTGTCGGGAATAGTAAACGTCGGCACGAGCCCCGAAACCTGCCGCATGGCTATATCTCAAGCCGAGAAATACGATAATATGTACCTCGCACTCGGTATCCACCCAAGCGATACGCGCGACCTCTCGGATATTGACGCGGAGCTCTCGGAAATTGAAAAAATGATAATAAATCAGGGCAGAAAGTGCGTTTGCCTCGGAGAAATAGGACTTGATTATCACTATCCCGACACCGACAAGGATAAACAGCACCTGTATTTCAGAGAGCAAATGAGGCTTGCCGAGAGGCTGAAGCTTCCGGTTTGTATTCATGACCGCGATTCGCACGCCGACGTTATGTCGGTCATACGAGAGTTCCCGAACGTAAAGGGTATTCTTCATAGCTACTCGGGCGGTGTCGATATGGCGCGTGAGCTTTGCGAGATGGGGTATATGATTTCCTTCTCGGGAACGCTCACCTTTACCAACGCCCGTCGTCCAAAGGAGGTAGCCGCGGCTATTCCTCAAGACAGAATACTTATAGAAACCGACTGTCCCTACCTCGCTCCGCACCCGCTTCGCGGAACGCTGAACCACTCGGGTAATCTAAAATATACCAACGCTGCCTTAGCTTCAATTCTCGGTATCACCGAGGAGGAGTGCGCCGCACTCACCGAAGCAAACGCAAAGCAAGTGTTCAATCTTTTATGATGGGGTGTCTTATGCCTTCGCGCCGCTTCCGCTTGCAAAAACAGAAGCGTAGCAAATATCCGAGAAGAGCGCGTTATACATCATAAGATGCTGTATCGGACAACGCATAATATCAAAGCTTATTCCCATAAAGCCAAGCTCGCCAAGAAGCGAGAGCTTGGCTTTTAGATTTTTTAGCGACTCGAAGAGAACGGTATAAGTGTCGCCCTTTTTGCTGCTGTAGGAGTAGCGGCAAAAGCCTGTGTCGACGTCAGCTTGGATTTCTGCACCCAACCTTACGGCAGAGCGCACCGCCTCCTTATAATCTACGTAGCCGCCGCTGCTCAGGGCAAATGAGGAAATATCCATGAAGGTCTTCGAGCTTTCAGAGGCTTCCGCATATTCGGTGTAAGCCCTTCGCTCGCCTCTATCAAAGTCGGGTATCTCGGAGAGTGACAGCTTGTTGTATGAGAGGATGCAGCCGTCTGCGTAGTCGGCATATCCGTGCTCGCGCCCAACGGTTGCCTCTGTGAAAAGAATCAGGTCACAGCCGATGAGCCTGCGTCTGAGGTCAATTATAAAGGCCTCGTAGCTGCTTGGATTTACCTCATCCTCGGGCGTGGACAGCGTTATTCCTGCAAAGTCTTGCGATTTTGCGAGTCTTATAATATCCTCGGAATATGCGGCGAGAGCCTCGCCGTTTTCGTATAGCTCGGCGCAGTTTTCATCGTAAACTCTGAGCAGGGGTATTTTGCCCTCGGAGCGAATCCGTGATACCGTGTTCTTAGGGTTGAATAGGCTCGAAAGCTTGCCGTCCCGCGCTTTTACTGCACCAACCGTAACGTAAGTCAGATAGGGAAGCGCCATACCCAGCGCATCGTCCGAGCAGCCCTTGAAGAAATAGCCGTTAGACGCTCCCATACCAAGACGCGCGTCGCTGTATTTCAGCGAGAGAAGCTGTCCGTCATATACCCCGTCTCCTCCCATAAGCCCCGGGTTGTTTGCGAAAAGCTCGTTTTTTCGTATTCCGAAGCGGCGGGCTATGGAGCTTACCGTGTCACCGCTCCTCGCAACGTAGCTTCTTGAGGGGACAAGCACGAGCAGCTCCTCGCCCACCGTTAGCTTATCCGGATTTTCGAGTCCGTTGTTTTCTATAATACTCATGGGAGAAACACCGTATAGCTTGGCAATAGCAAAAATGCTCTCTCCCTCTATAACCGTATGTATATGCATACCGAAATCTCCTTTCTTCGTATTACAATATATGAAAGCCTTGGAGTGTCCGTGAAAATAATAGCATTTTTTTACCACATATATCTTCGAAAGCAGAAAAAATAGCTAAAAATCTTATAAAAACAGTAAATACTGTTGCAAAAAAAATACTTACGTGTT
>JAZSIJ010000097.1:0-9979 GCA_045533755.1 Eubacteriales bacterium
CAGGAAATGTAGACGTCGGTATAGGTGAAGGCGTCAAGCGGAGCTTCCTCAGCCCAGATGCAATAGAGCGTCGGATTCTCTGTCTCGGGGTCGAAATACACCTTCGAGCCAATGCTGTACGCCTCGCCTGTGCCGTCGGGCTTGGTATTGTATTCCTTCAAGACGTAGCCCTCGCGGTAAAAGATGCCGACGTCGTAAAGCGAGGAATAGCTCTCGACCTTTGAGAGATAGCTGTCGCTGACCTTCAGCCTAAGAACTCGCTCGCCAAGGAGTGAGGCAATCGAAGCCGTATAATAGGTTTTGTCGGTGAAATTGACCGAGCGGTTATTTATCTCGCCGCCGTTCGGATTATAATAAAGAACGTTCGTATCGGCATAATTGGCGTAAATTACGACGTTACCGTCCTCGTTTGCATACTCGGGGCTGATAACGAAGCTGTAGCTTCTCTCGGTGCTGACTATCTCTGCACCTGCCGCGGAGCTGTTACCAAAGCTCCAGCCGACAAAGCGCCGTCCTTCGTCGCCCGCCGTGACGTTAACCGAGATTCCCGCGTTCAGCTTGGTTCCGCTGGGCAGGCTCGCCTCGTCACTCGCCGTTCCGCGAAGCATAAAGTTATAGGTCACCGAGGTATCAAAATCGTATTTATTAACCGAAAGCGTGGCGTTGACGTTCGAGGTTACCTCGTCTATTATCACCGTCCTTGAGATGTAATCGTACCTGCCGTGAGTAATACCCGAGAACATCGTATCGTTGTCGAAATTCAGTTTAAATCTGACAGAGCCGCCCGCCTTGACGCTCACGGGATTTGAGCCCTCCACCGTCACACCGTCGGGCAGAGAGAGCATTACGCGGTAGGTGTCGGTGTCCCCCTCGTCCCCGTCAGCACCGGAAAACGCACAGGCAGACGTCAGGCAAAGCGTAAGCACTATCAGAATGAAAAAGGACAAAAACTTCTTCATATCACTACGGTACTCCTAAAATATTTTACTTAATTTTAACACATCTACTCCGCGATGTAAATACATGAAGCATAAAAATTTACATTTTATTTAATGATGAATACTAAAGCAAAGTGTCGACACAGGTCAGTGCCGACACCGAAAATTATTCTTTATTTTCGTTATCTATTGCTAAAAGCAGGTCGCAGGGGCTGTGGACTATAACGTCAGCACAAGAGAGCTCGTCAATGCTGCGGAAGCCCCAGGACACGCCGATAACGAGTCCTGCGCCCATATTTATGCCGGTTTCAACGTCAACCGAGGTGTCGCCGATGAATGCCGCCTCGCCAGGAGCTACGCCAAGCTCCGAAAGGAGTGAAAGGGGTGCATCGGGCGAGGGCTTCAGGGGTACGCCCTCCTTGCCTCCGACGACTGCATCAAAGGTCTCGGGATAAAAGTGCGAAACCGCCTCACGTGTGATAGCGTCCTGCTTGTTCGAAACCACGGCGAGCTTAATTCCCCGTGCCCGAAGCTCTGTGAGGAGCTCAACCATTCCCGAATATCTCGCGGTGAGGTGATAGGGCGCGGATTTGTACTCCTTGTCGTAAGCCGACAGCACCCTCTCGGCGACCTCACCGTCCGAGATGCCAAGATGAGAGAGCGCGCGGACGATAAGATTTCGCGCTCCATTGCCTACGAAGGATTTGCACTCCTCCTCGGTTATCTCTCCGTAACCGAATTTATGTAAAGTTTTATTTACATAATAGGTAATTGTGCTTATGGTGTTAAGAATAGTTCCGTCAAGGTCAAAAAGACAGTATTTTATCATTTTTCCCACCTCAGATTTTCTTCAGCTTAGCGAAGGTAGCCATAAGGCGCTTTTCCTCTCCGCTGTCGAATTTTACGGTATAGAGGACGTCGCCACCCATGTCCTTTGCCGAAATGACCGTACCCGTGTTAAATATATCGTGCATAACACGCGTTCCGGGGGCAAGTCGCTCAACTCCGAAGGAAGCGGGGGTGCTCCTTGATTTTTGCGAGAGTATATCGGGGGGACGCCTGAACTCGCTGCTGATAGGAGTATACCTGAAATTTGACACGGGGCGGGGGTAAGAGGCGTTTCTCTGCCCCGCGGAAGCTGTGCGAGGTGCGTCCTCCTCAATGAGAGAGCGCGGTATTTCCTCTCTCACGAAGCGCGAGAGACGGTTGTAAACCGTCTTTCCGTACATAGTTCTCGTTTTTGCCGAGGTAATGAAAAGCTTCTCCTTTGCACGAGTGATGGCAACGTAGGCAAGGCGGCGCTCCTCGCTGATTTCGGCAGGATCGGATAGGTTCTGCTCCGAGGGGAATATTCCGTCCTCCATTCCTGCGAGGAATACCATGGGAAACTCAAGTCCCTTTGCCGCGTGTACCGTCATAAGCACCACGGCGTCTGCCTCCTCGTCGTATTTATCTATATCGCTGACGAGTGCTATATCCTCAAGAAAGGCGGTGAGGGTCGGCTCGACGTCGGCATCGCGGCATTTGCTTTCGTACTCCACAGCCGCCGAGATAAGCTCCTCTACGTTTTCTATCTTCGTCTGCCCCTCAAAGCCCTCGCCTGCAAGCATTTCGCGGTATCCCGACTGCAGAAAGAGTCTTGAAATAATCTCCGAGGGAAGCGTCGCTTCTTCTCTGACGCTTCTTATCATAGCCGCAAACTCGGTGAGCCTCTCGGCGCTCTTTGCAAGCGCGCGGTACTCCCCTGCTCTTTCTATCACCTCGAGCATTGAAAGCCCGCCTGCGTTTGCTATCTCCTCAATGGCGAGGACGGTTGTCGCGCCTATCTTGCGCTTCGGCTCGTTGATTATTCTCTTGAGGCGCAGATTGTCATGAGAGCTTGCCGTGACTGCGAGATATGCGAGCATATCCTTGATTTCCTTGCGGTCGTAGAAGCCGAGGTCGCCGACGACCTTGAAGGGTATTCCGCTTTTAGCAAAGGCGGTCTGCAGCGTTCTGCCGAGGGCGTTGATACGGTAAAGCACGGCGTAGTCGGAATATTTTTTGTTTTCCTTGTATATTCCTCCCGTGATTTTGTCAACAATATATCTGCCCTCTGTCGCCGAGTCCTCGGCTTGCTTCAGCACTATGCGCTCGCCCAACCCCTTATTTGACCAGAGGCTCTTCTCGTGGCGCGTGGAGTTATTTCGTATCACGGCGTTTGCGGCGGCGAGGATATTCTCGGTTGAGCGGTAATTCTGCTCAAGCTTTACCACCGTCGCGTCGGGATAGGTCTTGTCAAAGTTAAGAATATTCTCAACCGTTGCACCGCGGAAGCGGTATATGCTCTGGTCGTCGTCGCCGACTACCATAATATTCCTGTGCTTGTCCGAGAGGAGCTTAGTAAGAACGAACTGCGCATAGTTCGTGTCCTGATACTCGTCTACGAGCACCTGACGGAACTTCGTTTGATAATAGTCGCGTACGTCCGCCTCATTTTCAAGAAGCTCCACCGTTTTGACTATTATATCGTCGAAGTCGAGGGCGTTATTCTGCATCATTCGCGTCTGATAGAGGGCGTAGATTTCCTTGACGTCACGTCCGCGTGGGTCACCGTCCGTGTCGTAATCCTCGGGAGACACGAGCGCGTCCTTTGCCATACTGATAAGCCCCGCGACAGCCTTTGGCAGAAGGCGCTTTTCGTCTATATTAAGCTCCTTCATACATAGAGCTATCATTCGCTTCTTATCGTCGGTATCGTATATCGAGAAGCCCTCGCGGTAGCCGACCCTATCGCCGTATCGGCGCAGTATGCGAAGGCATACCGAGTGGAAGGTACCCGCCCAGATGGAAGAGGACACCGCCTCGTCATCAAAGGTATGGGCAAGCCTGTCCTTTATCTCACCTGCCGCCTTATTGGTGAAGGTTATGGCAAGAGTTGCCCACGGCGGCGTCTGTTCGATAGCAAACTCGGAGAGAAGCGGCTCTATCTCAGAGGCAGGAAGCTCCACAGCACGCTCAAGCGCCGAAACTCTCTCCTCGGTCAAGCCGTCGGGCACGAAATCCGAGTTATAGGCGTTGCCGTATTTAATAAGGTATGAAATGCGGTTGACGAGCACCGTCGTCTTTCCCGTGCCCGCACCTGCCAGCACCAAAAGAGGCCCTTTTGCCGAGAAAACTGCCTCGCACTGCTCGGGGTTAAGTCGGCTCTCGAAGACCTTATCAAAAAGTCCTCGCTTTGCCGCAAGATATCTTTCTCTAATATCCACTTGAATTTGTTCCTTTTTTGTAATAAACGTAGAAAAAAAACGCGTTTTTTTGAGGGTAAAGCCGTCGTTTTGCACTACTTTGTCAAAGAAGCCCACAAAGTTCGTATAAATTACTATTTGGTAAACCGTCTGTGCCACACCGAGACTCCGACCAAGCCGTTTTTTTGCGGTAACGAAAACGATCAAAAACTATGCAAAACCGAGATTTGAAGATTTTCCTGTTTTTTTGAACTGTCCAAAATTTGTATTTGCAAAAATTGATTTTATCGGTCGTTTTTTGTCGGCAAGTCAAGCAAAATCAAGGGTTTTTCGGCTTTACGGAATTGAAAACGCTTGATTTTCAACATCTTCGCTGTTGATTGTGTTGAAAACCTCTCGTCTTTTTGAAACTTGCTTTTTTCGTTTTTTGACTTAAAAAAGTGCTTTTTTTCGCTATCGAACTTTTTTGAGAGTTTTTCGTTTCTGCCTTCAATTTTTGCGATGTTTCTCTTCGTAAAAATTACTATTTTTTGTTGGCTTTTTTGTGAGTTATCTCTTTTTTTCGTTATTTACGGCGCGTTTTCGCGCTTTTGTTGTTAGAAGCCTGTGATTTGGACATTTTCTCTGCCTCGCGCATTATTCTGACCGCGTCCTCACCGAAAATTCGGTCGAGCTTGGTTTTCCTATCCTTCGGCAAGGCGGGGCGGCTATACGGATTTTTGGACGTTTTTTTAGGCTTTTTGCCCGACGAGCCTCCCCCCATGCTTTGATAAGGCGTTTTTCCTCCTCGCACCGACGACACTCTCCGAGAGCGCACGTCCTCTCTTCTCTGCCCAAACGCTTCACGCACGAGCGCACCCTCGTGTGAGCCTATGAGGTCCTCTCTGCCTGCAAGGGTGAGAGCCTCGCGCACGAGGTTTGCGTTCTCGGGACGCGAGTATTGCAAAAGCGCGCGCTGAAGCAGCTTCTCGCGGTAGTCGGTGGTAACCTTGACCGCCTTTCCTGTCATGGGGTGAATTCCCGTGTAATACATAGTCGTGGAGATCGTACCCGGTGTCGGATAGAAATCCTGCACCTGCTCGGGCTGATAGCCCCATCTCTTGAGCCATAGTGCCATCTCGACGGCGTCCTTCATAGTTGCGCCCGGGTGGCTCGACATAAGGTAGGGGACGAGATATTGCTCAAGTCCCGCCTCGCGCGAGAGCTCGAAGTATTTCTTCTTGAATTTCTCAAAGACCTCGATGGACGGCTTGCCCATCATCATAAGCGCCGAGTTTGAGCAATGCTCGGGCGCTACCTTGAGCTGTCCCGAAACGTGGTGGGTGACGAGCTGACGGAAGAATGAATCGTCCTTATCATATATAAGGTAATCAAAGCGGATTCCCGAGCGAACGAAGACCTTCTTCACCCTTGGTATTTTCTCTATATCGAGTAAAAGCTCGGCGTATTCGCTGTGGTCAACCTCTAAATTCTTACACGGGGTGGGGGATAGGCACTTTTTTGCAGGGCAAACGCCGTCCTTTATCTGCTTTTTGCAGGAGGGATAGCGGAAGTTTGCCGTAGGTCCTCCGACGTCGTTTATATATCCCTTGAAGTCGGGCATTGAGGCAATTTTTTCCGCCTCGGCGAGCACCGACTCTCTGCTTCTCGAGCGCACCTCGCGCCCTTGATGGAAGGCTATGGCGCAGAAATTACACGCACCAAAGCAGCCTCGGTTGTGGGTTATCGAGTGCTTTACCTCGGCTATGGCGGGCACGCCGCCGTCGCCGGTATAATCGGGGTGGAAATCGCGCGCGTAAGGGAGCGCATAAACGGCGTCAAGCTCGCCGCGCTCAAGCGGCGGCATCGGAGGATTTTGCACGAGCAGCTTATCTCCGTAGCGCTCGACAACAGCCTTGCCTCTGACCGAGTCGTTATTCTTGTACTGAGTGGCAAAGGCGCGGGCGTAGGCTTCTTTATCGCTTTTGAGCGTGTCGTAGTCACCGACCTCCACGGCGTCGAAGTGAAGCTTCTCGCCCTCCTTTGCAAGATAGACGGTGCCGCGCACGTCGTGTATTTTCTTCACGGGTACGCCCTTATCGAGAAGCGCGGCAATTCTGCGAATGATGTTCTCGCCCATTCCGTAGGTGAGCAGGTCGGCACGCGAATCGACGAGAACGCTCCGTCTCACCCTGTCCTCCCAATAATCGTAGTGGGCAAAGCGGCGAAGCGAAGCCTCAAGACCGCCGATAATTATCGGCACGTCGCCGTATGCCTCGCGTATTCGGTTACAGTACACGATAACGGCGCGGTCGGGACGTGCGCCCATTTTTCCGCCTGCCGAGTAATAGTCGTATGAGCGCTTCTTCTTCGAGACGGTGTAATGTGCCACCATAGAGTCAATGTTTCCCGACGAAACCAAAAACGCGAGTCTCGGACGTCCGAAGCGTCTGAACGCCTCGGCACTCTTGTAGTCAGGCTGTGAAAGAACGGCAACCCTATACCCCTCTGCCTCGAGAACTCGCGTTATTATAGCCGCACCGAAGGAGGGGTGGTCGACGTAGGCGTCGCCCGTGACGTAGACGAAATCGACGTCCTGCCAATTTCTGTCGCGTACGTCCTGCATATTGACGGGCAAGAAATCTCTTCTGTCCATTTTTCCTCCTGTTTTGCTAACTATTATTTGCATTTTATATGTTTAGACAGGGGGCGTGTTAATTTTACGCCCCCAAAGGTTTTCAGTTAAAGCGTGAAGGTTGCAAGCTCGACCTCGGTTTGTGAGCCGTCCTCCATATTGCGAAGCTGTGCTCTTCCCGACTCTATCTCGGAGTCGCCGATAATAAGCGTCTTTTTCGCGCCCAGCTTGTTCGCGTATTTCATCTGCGCCTTGAGGCTTCTTCCTACGACGTCGCACTCGACGAATTTGCCAAGCCTTCTCTGTCTTTCGGTGATGCCGAGTGCCGCAATCTGCGCCCTCTCTCCCATAGCCGCGATATAGAGGTCGGGAGTGGGTGCTGTGATATTGTCAAGCCCTGCCTCACGCATAGCTAAAATGACACGGGTGATACCCATACCGAAGCCGATGCCCGAAAGCGCAGGGCCTCCGATAGACTCAACAAGTCCGTCGTATCTTCCGCCTCCGCAGACAGTGGACTGTGCGCCAATGCCCTCGGCAATGAACTCAAAGACCGCACCCGTGTAGTAGTCAAGTCCGCGCACGATAGAGGAATCAACGACGTAATCAATGCCCATCTCGGTGAGGGCGCTCTTTAACATCTCGAACTTCGACGAGCAGCTCTCGCAGAGGTGGTCGACCGTTCTCGGCGCTCCCTTTGCGCCCTCGGCGCAGGGGGGATACTTGCAGTCGAGAAGCCTGAGAGGGTTCTTGTCAAGTCGCTCGACGCAGGTCGGGCAAAGCTTGTCCTTTCTACTCGAAAAATAGCTGACGAGCGCGCCGCGATAGGACGGACGGCACTCCTTACAGCCTATTGAGTTTAGGTGGAGCTTCACGTTAGTAAGACCGAGCCGCTTCAAAACCGAGTTTGCGAGCGCTATTGCCGTCGCATCTGCGGCAGGGCTCTCCGAGCCGAACATCTCTGTGCCGAACTGGAAGAACTCACGGCTTCTGCCTGCCTGAGGCTTCTCGTGGCGGAAGCAGGATATGATGTAGTAATATTTGAGGGGCATCGGGTCGGAGCATTTGCCATTCTCGATTATCGCTCTGGCAACAGACGCCGTGCCCTCGGGGCGAAGCGAGATTGAACGGTTCTCGTCGCGGTCGGCAAAGGTGTACATCTCCTTTTGTACGACGTCGGTCGTGTCACCGACACCGCGCACGAAAAGCTCGGTGTTCTCAAAGGTGGGAGTGCGTATCTCGCCGTAGCCGTACTTCTCAGCCTCCTCGCGCATAATTCCCTCTATGTAACGGAACAAGGGAGTCTCGCTTGGAAGTATATCCATCGTTCCTTTAATTCTCTGTATCATTCTCTATATCCTCCGTGTGTGCTGATTTCAAAATTTCATTTAATCTTTCGCCATCGCCAATCCACTCGAGCATTCCGAGCACCGCCTCAAAGCCCGACGCCGCCCGATAATCTGCCGCCTTAGCGTGCTTCGGTCTATTTAGGTGGGTGGAGTTCGAGGCACGGCGATAAACGTCAAGCTCGTCGGGAAGAAGGTGCGGCTTGATTTTCCGCATCATTTCAGCCTGCGCCTCGGCGGTGACGTATTTCTGCGCCCACTCGTTAAGGTCGCCCGACTTGCAATGTCCCGCCTCTATCAGCATCCGCCTGACGTAGAGCGAATGCACCGCGTCTCCGAGAAACGAGAGCGACTGCACCGACGGCAGATCCGCGCCTATTATTTTGTTGTGCATAGCCTCACCTCCCAAGCAACGAACGCATTACATTATATTGTAACATATCCCACTGAAAAAATCAACGGATTTCGGGAAGAAAAATTTGCAGGGCGCGAAAAAGCGCTTCGAGGCAGAAGGGACACAATCGCACGGTTCGGTTTTTGCGGTATTTTAGGTAATATTCACGAGTTGAGGTTGACAAAAACCTCGGAAAATGATATAATTTTGTGTGGTAAGGCTTTATATATTCATTAAGGAGGATTAAAAATGAAAAAAGCACTGTTTTCTTTGCTTTTAGTGGCTTTGGCGCTGACGGCGCTCTTTGCGCTTTGGGGGTGTGACGCTCCGAGAGAGCCGCAAACGACGCACGTCCACCTTCCTGCCGACGCCGTCAGGGAAAACGAAACCCCAGCCACCTGCACCGCAGATGGTAGCTACGACGAGGTCGTTTACTGCTCCACCTGCGACGAGGAGCTATCGAGAACCGACAGAATCGTTGATATGCTCCCCCACACGGCCTCACCTGCGGTCAAGGAAAACGAGGGAGCATCAACCTGCACCGAGAGGGGCAGCTCCGACGAGGTCGCCTACTGCTCCGTTTGCGAGGCCGAAACCGAAAGACGCTCGGTGATGCTTTTTAAGCTGCCGCACGAGCTCGAAAACAATAAATGCACGAATTGTAACAAAAGCGCGAGCAGCGGTCTTGCTTTTATGTACAGCGGTGATTACCGCGCACTTATAAAAGGCATCGGAAGCTGTACGGACACCGAAATAATAATTCCCAGCGTTGCGCCAAACGGATATCCGGTAAGGGATATTCAGCCGTATGCCTTTAAAGACTCCGACATTACGAGCGTATCTATCCCAAGCGGCGTAACCGCTTTAAGCAGCGAGGCGTTTGCAGGCTGTACCGAGCTTAGAGAGGTTGTTTTCCCCGAAACCATCACCCATATCGGTCATTCCTTGTTCGAGGGGTGCACCTCGCTCACCGAGGTCTTTCTCCCCGCCTGTATGACTGGCGTGCAAAACGAAATGTTTTATAATTGCAAGAGTCTTGAGAGAGTCGTGTTTGCCGAAGGCTCTAAAGCAAAGGATATCTTTGCTCTTGCGTTTAAAAACTGCGAAAGCCTCAGAGAGATAACACTACCCGACGGCTTAAAGAGGATCAACTACCAAGCATTCCACGGGTGCGCATCACTCACAAGCCTAACGATACCGAAGAGTGTTACGTGGATAAATGATTACGGCGTATTCGGCGGTTGCTATCGTCTGGTCGAGGTAATAAACAAAAGCTCTCTTGACATACGCGCCGCCTCCGGAGCCGCATCGGACGTTGTGCCATACGCATTATACGTGCATAACGGTGAGAGCAGAGTGTATGAGGACGGGGACGGCTTCGTCTTCTGCAGCCGCGAGGGTACGAATCATCTCATCGCTTACTTTGTAGGGAAGCGTGACCTCAGGCTTCCGAGAAGTTG
>JAZSIJ010000061.1:0-19235 GCA_045533755.1 Eubacteriales bacterium
TAATCATCTGTAAAGTCCTCTTTCCCGTATGTATTCGCTAACATTATCCGAAAGAGAGTATCGAAGCAAGTCCTCGTTTTTGATATCTTCCCGAAGCTCCGTTGAGGAAATCTCCATAGCATCATGCGAAAGCGGTATAATTCGTGCGGAATAGCTTTTACGATATTCATCCGACTTTTCCTCTAACAAAGCGCCGTTTTCCTCGTCATTTTCACGGCGAACGTAGCAAATAGTTGCTAGTTTAAATATAATCTCCGGATTTTTCCATGTGTCCAGAGTTAAAAACATATCGGTTCCACACAGAAAATAAAGGTCATTGTCTTTGCTTGAAAAGGCTTCAAGTGTCAGATAGGTATAGCTTTTTCCGCCTTTTTTAACCTCAAAATCCGAAATCTCAGTGTTGGGCAGGTCAGAAAAGGCAAGTCTGCACATAGCAAGTCTGTCCTCTACCGTCGCAAAGCCGTCTTCGTGCTTGTGAGGCGGAAGGAAGTTAGGCATTATAAGAAGCTTATCTATTCCTATTCCTTGAAGGAAAGACCTTGCCGCACTGACGTGCCCAAGATGCGGCGGACTGAAGGTTCCGCCGTAAATTCCAAGCTTAATTTTAGACATTAAATCTCTATCCTTTTTTTCTTTTCGGATTCCTTATAAAGAACGAATTTAGTGCCGACACAGGAAACCACCTCGCAGCCGACAGCCTCGGCTATTTCGTTTGCAGCTTCCTTTGCCGTATATCCGCTGTTTTCAAGAACCCTCGCCTTTATAAGCTCCCTTGCTTCAAGGGCATTCGCAATCTGCCTGCAAATTTCTTCCGAAATTCCGCTTTTTCCTATTTGGAATATGGTATCAAGATTTGCTGAAAGCGAACGCAAATAGGCTCTTTGTTTACTTGTAATCATCTGTGCTTCCTACCTTAATTCTCCGAGAAGAGCGCCGAAGCAAACTCGTCAGCCGAGAACTCTTTCATATCGTCAATCTGCTCACCGACACCGATGTATTTTACGGGAATACCAAGCTCCTTCTTGATTGAAAGGACAATACCGCCCTTTGCCGTACCGTCGAGCTTGGTAAGAACAAGTCCGGTGATCCTTGAGGCTTCCTTGAACTCCTTTGCCTGCATTACTGCATTCTGACCCGTCGTAGCGTCAAGAACTAAAAGCGTCTCACGAGCACTGTCGGGCAACTCCTTGCCTATTACTCTGTCTATCTTTGCGAGCTCGTCCATAAGATTCTTTTTGTTATGAAGTCTGCCGGCGGTATCTATTATCAAGACGTCAGCCTTGCGGCTCTTAACAGCGTTGATAGCATCAAAAACCACCGATGCTGGATCAGCTCCTGCTCCTTGCTTAATTATATCTACGCCTGCTCTTGTACACCAGACCGAAAGCTGCTCTGCGGCGGCGGCTCTGAAGGTGTCTGCTGCCGCTACCACTACCTTTTTGCCCTGTCGCTTAAGCTCGGCTGAGATTTTTCCTATGGAGGTAGTCTTTCCTACCCCGTTTACACCTATGACCAGAACTACCGAGGGAGTTGTAGTAAGATTCAGCGGCTCGTGCTCTCCTATCATATTCTTCAGTATAGAAAAGAGCTTCCCCTTAACCTCTTCGGGCTCCTTTAATCTATTTTCCTTAACCGCTTCTCTGAGCTCGTCAAGTATCTCCTCGGTAGTGGCAACTCCTATATCGGCAGATATAAGAAGCTCCTCAAGCTCATCGAAAAGATCCTCGTCAATCCTTACGAAGCTTTTGAACAAATCGTCAATTTTTCCGACTATCGCATTTTTTGTTTTGGCAAGCTGACTCTTCAGCTTCTCAAAGAACCCCATCAAGCAACTCCTTTTGTTTTCCTTCTATTTCGTTTACGTTGAGCTCTATTGCCTGCGAAATTCCACGCTGAGGCATAGTAACTCCGTACAGCCTGTCTCCAATCTCCATAGTACCGCGTCTGTGAGTGATAAGAATGAACTGCGTACCGTCCTCAAAGCTCTTAATGTATTCGCCGAAGCGGTAAACGTTTACCTCATCAAGCGCCGCCTCAATCTCGTCAAGAATACAGAACGGAGTAGGATTTACCTTAAGTATTGCAAACAGCAAGGCTATAGCAACAAAGGACTGCTCACCGCCCGAAAGAAGAGAAAGGCTCTTAATTATCTTACCGGGAGGTGCCGCCTTAATCTCGATGCCGGAGGTAAGAACATCATCGGGTTCGGTAAGGAGAAGCTCGGCATTACCGCCGCCAAACAGCTCCTTGAAGGTGATGGCAAAGTTCTTGTTTATGGCCTCGAAGGCATCAACAAAGCTGGTCTTCATCTCCTCCTCAAGACGCGAGATAATACCCGTCAATTCGTCATAAGACTGTGTCAGGTCAACGAACTGGGCGTTCAGGGAATCGTACCTCGTTCTGACGTCTGCATATCTTTCAATGGAAGCAGGGTCGAAATTACCTATTGCACGAAGCTTAGCTCTGCAAGAGGATTGAACTGCCGCCACCTCGTCCCTGTTTTCCTCCGTAACCTGCGGATAAGAAAGATCTACTGCGTCCTGATAGGTTATCTCGTACTCGTCCCAAAGCTGTGAGCCAAGCTTATCCTGCTTTTCCACAAGCTGATTGAGCTTGTTTTCATTTCTCACAACCGACTCGTAGGAAACCTGTCTTGAGGAGCTTTTCTCCTTCATTTTCACTCTGATTTGAGCAAGCTCTCGCTCAAATTCATCGCTACCAAGCTCTACCTCGCGGCGACGCAAATTGAGCTCCTCGAGCTTAGCGTCGAGAATTTCATACTCAGCCTTGTTCTCCAGCTTCAGAGTATCAATATTATCGCGCTTGCCCTGTATCTCTGCAATTCTGGCAACCTGCCCCTCTTCCTCGCGTTCAAGCTCGGAAATGCGCTCGTCAATAGTAGCTACGACCTGCTCGATTCCCTCAATATCCTTTCGGGTTTCGGCAGCTTTAATGAAGATTTCGTTTGCCTTTTGGAGAAGCTCGTCGCTCTTCTCGTCGGTAACTCCCATTTCCTCTGCGCGACGGGAGCGGAAGGCTTTTATAGCCTCTATACGCTCGCAGTTAGCCAAATATTCCTCGCGAAGCCGCACGAGCTCCTCGTCAACTCTGGCTCTCGCTCCGGAGAGGTTTTCATAATCCGAGCGAAGCTTGGACACAATGTTAGAATTAGCCTCGAATTTAGCATTTGCGCTGTCAAGAGCTGAAAGATGCGTGTGCGCAAGAGTAAGAAGAACCTCTCTTTCCTGTGATGCCGCATTCAAGGCTTCTCTTGCAGTCTTAATCTCGGCATCGGTTTCTTCAAGCATGCTCTTCTTGTCAGAAATGCTTGCTTTCAAAGCCTCTCCGCGCTCACGAAGCGTCTTTATTTCGGTTGCTCGTGAAAGCATTCCGCTTTCTCGCTTTGCGCTACCGCCGGTAAAGGCTCCGCCCGCATTGATTATCTGACCGTCGAGGGTAACGAGCTTTACCTTATACTTAAGCTGCTTTGCGGCTGCCGATGCATTATCAATATTGTCAAAAACAACCGTTCTTAAAAGCAGCATTTCAATTATTGACGAGTATTTTCCGTCATAATGCAGAAGAGTGTCAGCTCTGCCAACGTAGCCCTTCATAGCCTTGGCGGCTCTTATCTCGTCGGTCTCCTGAGGCGCCTTTATAGCGCTTATCGGATAGAAGGTAGCTCTTCCGGCGTTTTTCTGCTTCAAGGAATAAATTGCCGCCTTCGCGGTTTCCTCACTGTCAACAACTATATTTTGAAGACTTGCGCCAAGCGAGGTTTCAATTGCGGTAATATACTGCTTGTCAACCTGAATAAGTGATGAAATCGGTCCGTATATTTTGCCGACACCGCTTATTCTGCCCTCAGCGTACTCGCGCATTACGAATTTTATGCTCTCGGGATAGCCCTCGAAATGCTCAACCATTCGTGCAAGCACGTCGGCTCTCTGCATCACCTGATCCTGCTCAAGCTTCAACCCGTTGAGGTCGGATACAATCTCTTCTTTCTTTGTGCCGAGCACCTCAAGAGAAGCTTCGGCCTTTTCAATTTTTTCGGTTTTTTCGGCAATTTGCGTTTTAAATCCGGAAGCGTTTTTCTCGCATCTTTCAGCCTCTTCCTTAAGCAAAACGCCTTCTGCCTCGTATTTTTCTATCTCTTTTGCGATATCGACGGATTTTGTTCCATCAGTTTCCTTGGAATTTTCAAGTATGCTTATTCTGACATTAAGCTCGGATGCCGAGTTTTCCTCAACGGTAAGCTCATCAAGCGCTTCCTCAAGCTCACGCCTTGCCTTGTCGATTTCGACAGCAAGCTTCTGCTGCTCGGAGAGATACTCAAGTCTTAAATCGAGAAGCTTTGAAAGGTCACCACGTAATGCTTCAGCCTTCTTGCAGTATTCCTCTTTATTGGATTCGACGCCGCTCTTAGCCGTCTGTATCTCGCGGATTCTTATTCTGCACTGCTCCATCATTTCTGCTGAATGTGCAAAATCCGACTCGGCTACGCGAAGTGCGTTATCAAGCTGATGAATCTTGTCGGTTGTGATATGTATTTCACTCAGTAGCTGCTCGGAAAGAAGCTTATTTGACTGTGCCTTATTGTAAAGCGTATCATTCTGCGCTTCGAGGTCGGCTATTGTCTGGTCTATTATATCAAGCTCGTGCTTAGATAATCTGAGCGCATCGCCCGCCTTTTCAACATCCTCACGGATTTTTTTAGTATCGTAAAGCCATAAAGAAACGTCCGCGCGCTTCTTCTCCTCGTATATTGCAAGTCCGCGCTTAGCCTTCTCAGCTTCCTTTTCAAGCGGTCCGACCTGATTTTCAAGCTCGGTCAGAATATCGCGTACGCGGTCGAGGTTGTCCTGCGTATTTCTAAGCTTCTTTTCAGCCTCTTCTTTTCTATGGCGGTACTTAGAAATACCCGCAGCTTCCTCAAATATATTACGTCGCTCATCGCTTTTTTTAGATATAATTTCTGCTATTTTACCCTGTCCGATTATCGAATATCCCTCACGTCCGACTCCCGTATTCATAAAGAGCTCGTATATGTCACGGAGACGTCTGGGCTGGCGGTTTATTAAATATTCACTCTCTCCGGTACGGAAATATCTTCGGGTAACTGTTACCTCGTCATACTCCGAATCAAGTCTGTGCTCGGGGTCTGAATTATCAAATGTTACCGACACCTCGGCAAATCCCATAGGACGACGCTCGTCGGTTCCTCCGAAGATAACGTCCTCCATCTTTGTGCCACGTATATTACGGCTGGATAACTCACCGAGAACCCAGCGCATAGCATCTGAGATGTTTGATTTTCCGCTTCCGTTAGGACCGACGATAACCGTAGCGCCGCGCTCAAAGGTAAGAACCGTTCGATTGGGGAATGATTTAAATCCGTGTAGCTCCAGTGATTTTAAATACATTTATATGTCCTTTCCTCTCTTTCAATCTCCACGTCATATCCACGAAGCGCGTCTGTTTCTACGAACTTAAGCGATACAGCGGGAAATTCCGAGAGTAATCTTAATCTGTTTTTCTTTTTATGTCCTACAGCCTTCGACGTAGCGCCTTTGGGTATTTTGATTTCAATTCTGTCGCCAGAGTTGATGCCGCATGATAAAAGCTCATCTCTTATATTTATGTAAAACAGCTCGTTGTCTACAAGCTCTCCGAGGGCTGAGTGATTGGGGCCTGCAAAATAGGTGTCCTCGCTTGAAAGATTATCAGATGCACAAAGTCCAACTCTTATAACCTCAACTCCGGCATCATAAAACCTCTTCAAAACCGCCGCACTGCGCGCGACAGCCTCATCAACCGTAAGAGGCTTATATAAGCCGCGCCCTGTCATGTCGCAAAGCTCGGTATCCCGAAAAACGACGGTTGGATATATTCTCGCACCCGAAGCACCGCTTTCTATAATAAAATCTGCGGTTGCAATCTCATCATCAAGCGTTGACCCCGGAAGACCTATCATCATCTGTCCAACAAGTGAAAATCCGCGAGAGATTATAAGCTTACACGCCCGTTTCTCGTCCTCAAAGCCGTGTCCGCGTTTACAGAGTCCGAGAACCTTGTCCGAGTAGCTTTGCAAGCCAAGCTCTATTGTGCCAACTTCGTAGGTTTCAAGAATATCGAGAACTTCATCATCAATATAATCGGGACGCGTCGAGCATCTGATAGAATTTACTCTCCCCGAAAGCCTATATTCATTAGCTATTTCAAGAAGAGATAACATCAGTTCTCTGTCAATTCCTGTGAATGAACCGCCAAAAAATGCGATTTCGCACTCGTCATTATCGTTTACCGTAGAAAGCGTCTGTTCAATTATCTCCCTGACACTCTCAAGCTTAAAATCGCTCACACCCGAAATTGTCCGTTGGTTGCAGAAAACGCAACAGTTTGGACAGCCAAGATGAGGGATAAAAACCGGAACGTTTATATGTCGTTTTGGCATTACACAAGACCGAACAGTCGAAGTGCGGCCTTTGCTGCCTGCATCTCGGCTTCCTTCTTACTTTTTGCCTCGCCCTTTCCAACTACGTTATTGCTTATTTTGGCGACAACCTCAAAATGCTTGTTATGCTCGGGTCCGTTTTCGGACACCACCTCATATTCGAGGTCTGCCGCTCCATCCTTCTCTACAAGCTGCTGGAGCATTGTCTTATAATCGTCGTTAAAGGAGTCCGATAATCCGTCAAGCTCACCTGCGAAGGCTTCTAAAATTACACGCTCGTGGAGAGTGGGTTCTGACGAAAAGGAATCGAGATAGACTGCCGCAAGCACTGCCTCAAGCGCATCGGCAAGCACCTTCGGACGCATTCTGCACCCATTGCTTTCCTCGCCCTTTCCGACATTTAGATATTCGCCTATTTCTATTTCTGCCGCAATTTTTGATAGAGTTTTTTCACAAACGAGGTACTGTCGCATCTTTGTAAGAGTCCCCTCGCTATGTGCCTTGTAATTTTCGTAGAGATATTTTGACACTACGGCTTGAAGAATTGCATCACCGAGAAATTCCAATCGCTCGTTTGAGCGAAGTATTATTCCCCTGCTTTTTTGCTCGTTTGAATAAGAGGAGTGAGTAAGTGCATTTTCAAGATACGATATGTCACGAAACTTATATTTTAAAATCTTTTCAAGACCGGTTATTTCTTTCCCTATCGACAATTAATGCTCCCTCCTCACGTTATTATTTTAAATGTTATACTTCAGATACCCGAATAAAGCTTATCGGCATCTGCGATCATCTTCTTCTCGTCATAATCCGATGCAAATACAGAAATATCCGCAGTTATTCCCGTTTCTACGCAATGTATTGCTTGGCGCACGGCATTTTTTATTGCCTTAGCATCCGACGAGCCGTGAGCCTTGATTACCGGCTTGGAAATACCGAGAAGCGGTGCTCCTCCGTGCTCCGAGGAATCGAAGCGAGCCTTCATTTCACGAATCTTATCCTTCATGGTAAGCGTTGAAACCTTAGTGACAAGATTGGTAGTAAGAATATCCTTAAGCGTTCCCATAAGGAATTTGCCCATTCCCTCAACGCTCTTAAGGAATATATTGCCTGTAAATCCGTCTGTGACCAGCACGTCACAAACACCGAACGGGACTTCTTTAGCCTCTACGTTTCCCACGAAGTTAAGTCCACTATCCGAAAGGAGCTGATACGACTCCTGCTGAAGCGCATTTCCCTTGTTATATTCGGTTCCATTGTTAAGAAGTCCGATTTTAGGTCTGTCTATTCCGTATATTTTTTCCATATACTTCGCGCCCATAAAAGCAAACTGACAGATATTATCCGAGCTTACAGTAAGGTTTGCTCCGGAATCCATAAGCAACACGGGCGTTGATAAAGGAAGTATGGAGGCGATAGCCGCGCGGTTAATACCTAAAATTCTTCGCACGATAATAGTTGCTCCGGTAATAAGAGCACCCGTGTTTCCCGCACTCACAAAGGCGTCAACCTCTCCGTTTGCAAGAGTTTTCAGTCCCAGACCCATAGAGGAATCCTTTTTGTCTCTGACTACGGAAAGCGGACTGTCCTCCATCGTTATTATTCCCGACGTATGAATTATTTTGATGCCGGAAATATCTATTTCGTTTTTAATTGCTATATCGGAAATCACGTTCTCATCACCGACGAGAAGAATTTCGTGATCTCCGTACTCCTTAGCAGCGAGTGCCGCTCCCTTCAAGGTCTCGATGGGAGCAAAATCTCCGCTCATTGCGTCAACTAATATTTTCATTTTGAGTCGAGAATTCAAATCCGCCTACTATATCGAGCGAGCGCTCGGCGTAGGCCTCGTTTCTGAACCTCTTCCCTCCCTTGATTTTTTTGTCAAGCGGTGCTATAATACCAAAATTAGCGTTCATAGGCTGGAACTTCGATGAAAGACCGCCACGGCTGACGTAGCCTGCCAAAGCACCGATAACGGTTTCCATGGGAAACGCGAATGGTTCTAGTCCGAGCGCGCGTCTTGCGGCATTCATTCCGGCAACGAAGCCCGAGGACGCCGACTCGACGTATCCCTCAACGCCCGTCATTTGACCTGCAAAGAACAAGTTTGGCATTTTTATCATCGAATAGACCTCGTCAAGAAGCCCGGGAGAATTCATATAAGTGTTTCTATGCATAACACCGTATCTGAAGAACTCGGCATGCTCAAGTCCGGGTATCATACCAAATACTCTTTTCTGCTCTCCAAAGGTCAAATGCGTCTGGAATCCGACGATATTATACATCGTTCCCTCAATGTTCTCGCGTCGCAGCTGAACCGTAGCGTAGGCATCCTCTCCGGTAGCCGGAACAGGAAGTCCAACCGGCTTCATAGGTCCAAATCGCAGGGTATCGTAGCCTCTTGACGCCATCACCTCTACAGGCATACACCCCTCAAAGACGGTGAGATCCCGCTGTGCTTCGGCATCAAAGCTCTTGAGCTCTGCGACCTCTGCTGAAATGAGGGCGTTGTAAAAAGCGTCGTACTGCTCTTTGGTCATCGGACAGTTAAGATAGTCCGTAGGCTCGCCCTTTCCGTATCTTGAGGCAAAAAATGCAACCTCGGTATCTATGCTGGAAAAATCAACGATAGGTGCTGCCGCATCATAAAAATGAAGCTCTGTACCTCCGGTGAGCTCGGATATTTTTTTTGCCAAAGCATCCGACGTGAGAGGACCGCTTGCTATTACCGTGATTACGTTGGGATCAATTTCGGTCACCTCTTCCGAAATCACCGAAATATTAGGGTGACTTTTGATTTTTTCGGTTACGTAAGCGCTGAAGAGCTCTCTGTTAACGGCAAGCGCGCTACCGGCAGGAACTGCGGTGGCATAGGCTGCTTCCATAATAAGAGAGCCCATACGGCGCATCTCTTCCTTTAACAAGCCAACCGCGTTGTTTAGCTGATTAGACCTGAGCGAATTCGAGCACACAAGCTCTGCAAAGCCATCATTATGATGTGCCGGCGAGAACTTATGCGGCTTCATTTCGTAAAGCTCAACCTGAGCTCCGAGCTTTGCCGCCTGCCACGCCGCCTCACAGCCTGCAAGGCCTGCACCTACTATTTTTACAGTGGCCATCATTCAATCACTGCCATTTCTTCTTCACGCTTATATTCACAGCCCTTATTCTTACACACAACCGTCTTTCTACTCTTTCTGTAGTAAAGCGGAGAGCTGCAATCAGGGCATTTTTCGCGCAAAGGCATATCCCAAGTAGAAAAATCGCATTCCGGGTATTTTTCGCAGCTATAAAATAGCATTCTTCCCTTGCCGTGTCTTGCAATTATCTTAGAGGAGCACTTAGGGCAATCTACGCCCGTTTCAGTAATCTTTTGCTTGGTAAAGGTGCAGGTAGGATAGTTTGCACAAGCGTAGAAGGTACCGTATCTTCCGTTTCTGACAACCATCTCACCGCCGCACAGCTCACATTTAAATCCGGCAAGCTCGGGAGTCTTCTCTACCGACTCAGCGACAGCACCGTTCTTATCAATTGCCTTGGTATTCTTGCAGGTGGGATAGGACGGACAGGCAAGGAATTTGCCGTATCTACCGTTTTTATACACCATTTTTGCGCCGCATTTATCACATACGACGTCGCTTTCCTCTACGGGAACGGACACCTTCTCTTCATCAGCCTTCTTTGAGGCGTATTCGAGCTCCTCTTTGAATTTCTCATAAAATTCCGAAAGAACCCCCTCGATAGTATTCTCCTTGTTCTCAATAGAATCGAGCTTCTCCTCCATTGAAGCCGTAAACTCGTAATCTATAATTTCGGGAAAATACTTGCTCATAAACGCCGTAATCATTTCTCCAAGCGGTGTTGCAACGAGAGACTTTCCGTCACGCTTGACGTACTCGCGCGAAATTATGATGAGAATCGTAGGAACGTATGTCGAGGGTCTGCCTATGCCGTTTTCCTTGAAGAAATCTATAAGCGATGCCTCGGTATAACGTGCCGGAGGCTCTGTGAAGTGTTGCTCCTTCTTTACGTCCTTCAGGACTATATTTTCACCTTTTTTAAGGTTGGGGAGGGTTGTGAGCTGTATATCGTCCTCGTCAGCCGTGTATTTATCGGCATCGGGAGCAGTGTCGTTAAGAACCATATAACCGCGAGATTTAACGGTATATCCTCCCGTTTTAAAAGTATAGCCGGAGCACTCAAGCTCAACCGCTACGGTATCGAAAACAGCAACCTCCATCTGACTCGCGACGAATCGCTCCCAAATCAATCTGTAAAGCTTATACTGATCGAGCGAAAGCATTTTCCGAAGTGCTTTCGGTGAGAGGTAGACGTTGGATGGGCGAATAGCCTCGTGTGCATCCTGAGCACCTGCACCCACCTTGTATGCTCTTGTAGCTTTAGGAAGCGACTCCGAGCCGAAATTCTCCTTGATATATTCTCTTGCGGCAGACTGTGCAACCTCTGAAACTCTGATAGAATCGGTACGCATATAGGTAATCAAGCCCTGAACGCCGCCAAGCTCTGTACCCAGGTTAAGACCGTCGTAAAGCTCCTGCGCTATCTTCATGGTTTTCTGGGATTGGAAGCCGAGCTTTCTTGACGCCTCCTGCAAAAGCGAGGAGGTTGTGAAGGGCGGTGCGGGAAGCTTCTGCTTCTCTGCGTGCTTAACGCTCTTGACGCTGAATGCGCTGCTTGATATTTTGTCAACAATGCTTGATGCATCAGCCTCGTTTTCTATGCGAAGCTTACCGTTTTTATTTCCGTAAAATCTTGCCGGTATTACTTCCGAATTTTCGCCTCCGAGAAAGGCCGTAACCGTCCAATACTCCTGCGGTACGAAATCACGAATCTCCTGCTCTCTCTCGCTGATCATACGGGTAGCAACCGATTGAACTCTTCCGCCCGAAAGCCCGCCCTTAAGGCTCTTCCAAAGCAACTGGCTAAGCTTAAACCCAACGAGTCTGTCGAGAATTCTTCTTGCCTGCTGAGAATTGACAAGATCTACGTTTATCGCTCTGGGCTTTTTTATTGCCTCCTTAACGGCACTCTTCGTTATCTCGTTAAAAGTAATACGGCAGGCGTTTTCCTTAGGTATACCAAGCTGATCTGCAATATGCCAAGCTATCGCCTCTCCCTCACGGTCAGGGTCGGTTGCGAGAAAGATTTTAGACGCGCCCTTTGCTTCTTTTTTAAGCTCCTTGATAATATCGCCCTTGCCTCTGATGTTTATATAATGCGGCTCGAAGCCGTTATCAACATCAATTCCAAGCGTGCTTTTCGGAAGATCTCTTATATGTCCTTTGCAAGCAATTACCTTATAATTTGAGCCCAAATAAGACTTTATCGTGTTAGCCTTTGGTGGCGACTCAACTATGACTAAATTATACATAATTTATCGTTTACAGCGGATTACCGCAGCCTTTCTTCTATAAATTGCGCGTTATCTTTTCTCCCGGAAGCATACGAATAAAATGCCCCATTTCCAGCTTAAGAATAGCCTTCATAAGCGAGCGCAAGCTGGTTTCCTCATCAAGCAATGACTCAATAAGAATCTCCCTGTCTACCGGTATTTTCTTATAGACGCTAAGCGTAAATTCATCGAAATCCGGCTCGGGCTCAGCCTTTGGAGATACGGGAGGTTTAGCGGCGACCTTCAAATTCTGCCCTGTAATTTCTCTGCTTTTATTTAACTTGGTGGGTTTTGTACTAAATATATTGTCCGACGGTGCTACCGCAGAAATCTTAAGCCGTGACAGCACTTCTTTCATATCAACCGGTGTTTCTTCGGCAAGCTTAAAGGGATTGAGCCGTCCCATAAACTCCTTCTCATAATCTCTGACGATATCGTCAGCGGATACGAATGCCTTAGCGCCGTTTTTAAGGAGAAGATTTGTCACCGCGCTGTTCGGGTTTCCTACGTTACCCGGCAAAGCATAAACGTCACGCTTCTGCTCAAATGCACACCTCGCAGTTATCATCGCACCGCTCCTCTCCGGTCCTTCTATAACGAGCGTCGCACGCGAAAGACCGCTAATGATTCGGTTCCTCTTCGGAAAGTTATATTTATTTGGAGGCGTTCCCGGCGCGTACTCGGTTATGACACAGCCCTTTTTAACTATCTCGCGGGCAAGCGTTACATGCTGAGTGGGATAGCAAATGTCTATTCCGCTTCCGATTACAGCAACAGTCGGTGCATCGGATGAGATAGCTCCCGCAAGCGCCACACCGTCAATTCCGGTAGCCATGCCCGAAACAACTGTTGCTCCAGCTCTTGCCAAATCTCGTGCAACTGAAAAGGCGTTCTTTCTGCCGTAATCTGAGAGATGGCGAGTTCCTACTATGGATACAAAAAAGCTGCCTGAATTAAAATCCTGCCAAACGCCTCTGTAATAAAGCAAAACGGGAGGGTTTGGAATTTTACGTAACGAGTCGGGGTACCGCGAATCACCGTAAGTGACTATGCCAACCTGCTTCGCCTTGCAAAACTCAAGAATTTCTTCGGCGCGCTTCAAATCCTTGTTAAGCAAAGCACTTCTATCTGTCAGTCTGCGGCCAATTACCCCTCTAAGATCATTCTCGTCGGCTCGATAGATCTCCTCTGCATCAGAAAATTTCGTTAAAAGAGACGAAAACGTAGAAGAGCTCGGTGTGCAAGCTAAAGAAAGCCAAATCCAGTATAAGAGATTATCCATAGAAGTTCCCTCAAAAAAATCATTTTTTAGAAAATTCCCACATTAAAACACCCGCTGCTACCGAAGCGTTAAGCGACTCGGTATTTTCGGAAATGGGTATGTAAATGCTTCCCGTACAAGCGGCAGATACATCCTGAGATATTCCGTGCCCCTCGTTGCCGATAACCACAACGTCTGTTGGTATTGGAGAAATTTCGGAAATTGGCAGGGCATTTTGACGAAGCTCTGCCGCGAAAACACGTCTGCCATGCGAGCGCATAGCATCAATGCAAGCGGTCATATCGGATACTACCGTTGCTTTGATTTTGAAGAGGCTTCCCATTGCGGCGCGAACCGTTTTCGAATTATATAGATCAACACAGTCGTCGGTAAGAATAACGTGCTCGGTTCCAAACGCAACGGCGCTTCTTATAACCGATCCAAGATTACCCGGATCGCGTATAGAGCACAAAATTATAGCCCGCTCTGACGGTTTTAAGAAAAACTCTTCCTTATATATTATATCCAACTTTCTGAAAAAGTCAAGATATTTTATTGCTATGATTATACCTTGCGGAGATTTTTCACTTGAAATTTTAGAAAAAGCCGACTCTGATAGCAGGGTTATCGGCGTTTGCCCATATATTTCATTTTCACTATACTCTTCCAGGCGCTGCAATATTCCCGCCTGCTTTCCATCTTCAACAAATATGCGAATTACGGGAAGGCCCGCATCAAGAGCCTCAAAGCAAAGCTTTTCCCCCTCTATAAGAAAAGCGCCCTCGGCGTCTCTATACTTTTTGTCGCCGAGAGATGATGCCCATTTTACAAGCGGGTTACTTCTGCTCGTTATGATTTCGCTCGAAAGTTTCATTTTTCCTCCTGAAAATTAAAAGGTCTCGGGTTGCCCCAAGGGCAAACCGAGACGTCTTTCATTAGAGCGCAGCCTTAGCCTGCTCACAAATTACCGCGAAAGCTTCCTTATCGGAAACCGCAAGCTCTGCAAGCATCTTACGGTTGAGATCGATACCTGCAACCTTGAGACCGTGCATAAGGGTGGAATAGTTCATTCCGCAAACCTTAGCCTGTGCCGAAATTCTGGTGATCCAAAGAGAACGGAAATCTCTCTTCTTAAGCTTACGTCCTGCGAAAGCGTAGTTGCCGCTCTTGAGAACGGCCTGCTTAGCCATCTTGAAGTGCTTGGACTTCGAGCCCCAATAGCCCTTAGCTGCCTTGAGTATGCTCTTTCTTCTTTTGCGCGTCATCATAGCGCCCTTAACTCTTGCCATTTTATGTTATCCTCCAAATTTCTGTTAGTTGCCTTATTACTTCTGAATAAGGGTGCGATAAGTGGGCGCAAAGCACTCGGAAAGAATAGCGCCTTTACGAAGGCCTCTCTTGCGCTTAGCGGTCTTAATACCGAGGTTGTGACGGTGGTTGTTGTGCGACATCTTAACTTTGCCGCTTCCGGTAAGAGAAAATCTCTTAGCCGAAGCCTTATGTGTCTTGATTTTTCCCATTTTTATTCTCCTTCTTTCAGTGGGGGTACCCCAATTATTAACTAGTTTATTTTTTCTCCGCCTTTACGGGAGAAAGCACGATAGACATATATCTTCCCTCAAGCGCCGGCTTTTTCTCGGAAGTACCAATGCCCAGAAGAGCCGCCTGGAACTTTTCTATTACCTCACGGCCAAGCTCCATATGCGACATTTCTCTACCTCTAAAGCGAACAACCGCCTTAACCTTATTGCCTTCACCGAGGAAGCGCTTCGCCTGATTGACTCTGGTATCGAAATCGTGCTGCTCGATACGACAGGAGAGCTGTACCTCTTTAACCTTAACGATAACCTGCTTTTTTTTGGCTTCCTTCTCTCTCTTATCGCGTTCAAAGCAGAACTTACCGTAATCAATAGCTCTGCAAACGGGAGGAGTTGCATTGGGGACTATGAGAACGAGGTCGACGCCGTTGTTATAAGCATAATCGCGCGCCTCCGCAATCTTCATAATGCCTATCTGCTCATTGCCGGGGCCAAGAACTCTTACTTCAGTAGCCTTAATTTCTTCGTTGATAAGCAAATCCTTGTTAGTGCTAATTGTTTTATACCTCCGAAAAACAAAAAATGCATACAGAAACTCCGTACGCACCCATCCCCACTCGCGTGAGATGATGTATTTACCATACGCACCCCTGTGGCATGGTGAGAACGGAAGTCTGCTTGTTGTGGAAGACTTTTATCTTCTGTGGTATTATATCACAGGATTATCGGTTTGTCAATAGTTTTTTTGCAATATTTTTATTTTTCATTTTTTCACAAAATTCCATTTTGTGTGTTCAGCCGTGAAATTCTCCGATTTCAACAAATCAAATACTAAATAATTGTGCAAAATACCATCTTTACAAACATGACATTATGATATATAATATTTAACGCGAGTGTACCTCTTAAAGCATCAATCTTATGATGCGTAACATCTAACAGGCTTACCTCGTATTGCCGAATTGCGCCGGCAAGAGAAAACGCAGAGCCACGAGCTCTGCGTTTTCTTTCTGTATGTACACAAAAGACAAAATCAAACCTCTTTAAAGAACTCGAGCTCTTCTCCGTCGGGCCCCTTGACAAAAGCGATGTTTATGCTGATTTTTTCGGGAGTTGAATTCAACGGAACAACCTTGGGATATATTTTCGGCACTCCGCCCGCCTTTACGGCTATATTGAAAGCTTCCTCAACGTCGTCAACCTTAATGGCAAAATGAGCCCATTTTCCGCTGACGGAATATTCATCACCGCCGTTAGAAAAAAGCTCTATGCGCGAGCCGTCTCCAATATCAAGCATCGCAATAGTCTTTATTTCATCTCCCCAACGCACAACCTCCTTGAATCCAAGTGACTTATAGAAGGTTAGCGACTTTTCAAAATCCGATGCCATAAGCGCAATATGATGTGAGCCTGCACCTTTTATAATTTCATTAGCCACAATCAGTCCTCCGTAAAAAAAGATGGCGCGGGCGACAGGACTTGGTCTCCTCGCGAACTGCGCTCGTCGGTCAGTCGCGGCTCTGAGAGTCCACCGGACTCTCATTCACTTCCGCTCCGCTTAAAGTCCGTATTAGTTATAAACAAAAGCAACTCAAAGCCGTGTTGCCTTCGTTGGTGCGGGCGACAGGACTTGAACCTGCACGGAAAAACCACCAGATCCTAAGTCTGGCGCGTCTGCCAATTCCGCCACGCCCGCACATTAAAGCAAGCTTATTATACCACGCTTATTTTGCATTGTCAAGATTAAGTTTAATTTCTTCCAAATATTTAGAACATTTTGTGCAAATCTCTTGAAAAAGATATTCTTTTATGGTATCATATATTATAAAACTTTAAGTGAGATGTCTTATGAAACTTGAAAAATTATTATTAAGCTCCTGCGCGCTTTCGGTTTTAATCACCTCGGTTTTCTTTATTTTTGCTAAAATCAGCGCTCCGGATATTACTCCCGCAATACAAATAGGCAAATACTTTCTTATTCTCCTTTTCAGCTTCGTTATAATAGGCGTGTCGCTTGTATTCTCGCTGAAAAGGCTTAACAAGATTGTTGCCTTACTCATTCATTACGCAGTATCGCTCGTTGCTTTTTTGCTTGCATTCGTTTTCTTCGAAAATGCTCGCCCGATGCGTACACTAATCATGATGGTGTTCTTCACCGTCTTTTACGCAGTGGTGTTTGCGGCGATTATCGGAATAAAAAAGATAATATATAAACTCGACAAGAGCTTTGATAAAAAGCCCGCCGTAACTGCGGCTAAAACCGAGTACAAGCCTCGCTATAAATAATTGGAAAGCTTACAAATATGAACATAATCAGATTTAACGTGGGCGATATTCTTACATTAAGAAAAAAGCACCCTTGCGGAGCAAGCGAGTTTCGCGTTGCAAGATGCGGAAGCGACGTCAGAATAGTTTGCATCGGTTGCGGACGCGATATAACTCTTCCCAGAATTTCGCTGGAAAAAATGATAAAAAAATAGTCTAATCGGAGAATAATATGTTTTACTATTTAAAAGGAGAGCTCGCCCTTTGCGAAGCCGGACAGGCTGTAATCGATTGCTGCGGCGTGGGTTACAAGCTGACAACAAGCCTCACAACCTCTCAAAATATCGCAAATAAAATCGGGCAGAACGTAAAACTCTATACCTATCTTGCAGTAAGAGAGGACGGTGTCGAGCTCTTCGGCTTTGAATCGAACGAGGAACGCACCTGCTTTAATCTTCTGATTAGCGTCAGCGGCGTAGGTCCAAAGGCTGCAATAAGCGTCCTCTCTATGATGACACCCGACCGCTTCTCTCTTGCAGTTTGCACCGAGGACACGAAATTCATATCAAAGACACCTGGTGTCGGTCCTAAAACAGCTGCAAGAATCGTACTTGAGCTAAAGGACAAAATATCAAAGGATATGATGACCTCCTCTCCTGATTTGGGGACTTCAAGGCAAGCAAAAAGCTCGCCTATGTCCAAAAATCTTTCCGAGGCTGTCGAGGCGCTCACGGTACTTGGATACGACAAGAATTCTATTTTGTCGGCTATCAAGGATATAGACCCCGCCACCGAGGTTGGCAACATAATTAAGGCAGCACTTAAAAAGCTCGCCCGATAATTCCGAAAGGATGCACAAATTATGATGGAAGAAGTGAACGAATTCGACTTTGAAAATCGAATCGTGTCAAACGAATACGACTCGGGACAGGACGGAGAGACTGAAAATTCTCTGAGACCGAAGGTTCTCGAGGAATACATAGGACAAGAAAAGGCTAAATCTAATCTTAAGGTTTATATCGAGAGTGCCAAGCTCAGAGGCGAGGCCCTCGACCACGTGCTTCTCTTTGGCCCTCCCGGTCTTGGAAAGACCACCTTATCCGGTGTTATTGCCAATGAGATGGGCGTCAATATAAGAACTACCTCCGGTCCGGCTATAGAAAAGCAGGGCGACCTCGCGGCAATACTTACGAACCTGAACGAAGGCGACGTTCTCTTTATAGACGAAATACACCGTCTTTCAAGAGCAGTCGAGGAAATACTCTATCCCGCAATGGAGGACTATGCCCTTGATATAATAATCGGAAAAGGCCCCAGCGCTCGCTCTATTCGTCTTCCTATTCCGAAATTCACTCTTATAGGAGCAACCACCAGAGCCGGGCAGCTTACAACTCCCCTGCGCGACAGATTCGGCGTTCTCTTGAAGCTCGAGCTCTACACTCCCGATGAGCTGGCAACAATAGTAAAACGCTCCGCCGGCATACTTGAAATTTCCATAACCGAGGACGGAGCACTTGCAATAGCCTCGCGATCAAGAGGAACACCCCGTATCGCAAACCGTTTACTGAAGCGCATACGCGACTTCGCCATAATCAAGGGTGACGGAACTATAACCTCGGAGATTGCCTCCTTTGCTCTCGAGGCGCTCGAAATTGACGAGCTCGGTCTTGATAATACCGACAGGCGAATGCTTGAGGCTATAATTAAATACTACAACGGAGGTCCTGTAGGTCTTGACACTCTTGCCGCAACCATAGGCGAGGAAGCTATCACGATTGAAGACGTATACGAGCCGTATCTTCTTCAAATCGGCTTCCTATCAAGAACTCCGCGCGGAAGATGTGCAACAAGACTTGCATACGAGCATCTCGGAATCCCATTTATTTCGGGAGCAACGACTAACAACTAAATAATCAAACAAGGCGCTGTTCAATACGAATTTTGATAGCGCCCTTATTTTTTATATAAATTTGCGCGCAATCAAAACCACGCGTGAAACGCGTGGTATGCACCGCGCCTTCAAGGCGATGGTACTAGCAACATCTGAAGACGCACTGAATAACAAACATTAGCAGTTATCGCACCACCGCCGAAAATTCGGCTACAAAACGCCTCCCTTGTGTAAAGGGAGGTGGCATTTTCCGTGGAAAATGACGGAGGGATTGTAAAAAGGCAACCAAAGAATGACAATCCCTCAGTCGCTTCGCGACAGCTCCCTTTGCACAAGGGAGCCTTGAAGCTAAAGCTCTTCTATTCCCACCACCCGGGGTGGTGGATTATTTTCGCTAAAGGCTACAT
>JAZSIJ010000152.1:0-2044 GCA_045533755.1 Eubacteriales bacterium
GGTGTCCTTAAATTCAATGCCCGATTCGGTGGTGTTGGAAACCACGAATCTGAAATCAGGGTTATCTGCAAGCGATAGATATGCCTCGAAATCGCGGAAGGGCTCAACCGTTCTTGAAATTACGTCGATAACCTTCTTTTCTACGGTGGGCACACCGTTTTTCATACCGTGCATAACGTGAGTGTAAACGCAGTTCTGTGCCTCAAGCATCGCGCACATGCCCTTGTCGATAGGCTGAACGACAACGACGGAGGCATCAAAGTCTGAAGCCTCGTTCGTAAGCTGGACTATCCAGTCAACGAAGCCGCGAAGGAATCCGCCCTCGCCAAACTGTATGATTTTTTCTGTTCTTTTTACCTTTTCAAACATTTTGATTATCCTTTCAGGCAGCTAAGATCGTAGGAGGTAAGATATTTCTTGGTGTTCTCGCACATCTCTGCGAAGAGCTTGCGCGCATCGGATATCGAGCAGGTAACGAGAGGATCGTTGATAAAGCAAGCAAAGATCTTTTCAACGTCGCGCTCTGCGATAGCCTTGGAGATGTTCTCCTGCTGAGTGCATATTCTGGATACGAGGGGATGAATGCTCGCGGGAATCTCGCCTGCAAGCACGGGTGTGAGCGAGTTAGCTCTGAACGCTGCGTTTGACTCTACAACAGCACCGAGAGGAAGGTTGGGAATCTGACCCTTGTTGGGAACGTTTACGTTAGTAACGAGGTCGCAAAGGCCGAGAAGAGCTCTCATCTGGAGCGTTCCCTCCTCACCGGTAGGAACAAGCTTGGGAGCTTCCTCGCCGGTTCTGAGGCGCTCTGCCTTTGCAAGTCTGGTCTTAAGCTGTTCCTTTCTCCACGAAACAGGAGTAAGAGCAAAGCCCATCGACTCTATCTGCTCGGGGGACTCGAGATACCACTTGCCGGGGCAGAACTCTGCAAGGTGTCTGTCACCTGCCGCCGCAATGTAGCCAAAGCGGAGGAAGAGGTCCATCTTAACCTGATGAGTAGTGAAGAACCAGGGCTGAGTAGTGGTAGCCTTTCTCTCGCGGTCTCTCTCGGTCTGGTAGCCGGTTTCAATATACTTTTCGCAGAACTTCTTGTAGTAGGGGAAGAGGTCGATATTCTTGTACTTTGCCTCGGTGAGCCAGGTGAAGTGGTTTACTGCTACGGGATTAACCTTAACCTGTTCTCTCGAAACCTCGTCGTCGAAGAACTCCTTGATCATAGCCTTAAGAAGCGACTGAGTTCCGAATACCTCGTGGCAGCAGCCGAATGCCTTGATCTCGGGGAATACGCGATAGAGCGTCTTTACGCAGAGAGTCATGGGGTTTGTGTAGTTGATTACCCAAGCGTTAGGGCAATATTCCTTTATGTAGCCTGCAATCTCCTCGAACATGGGGATAGTACGCATAGCTCTTACTATTCCGCCGGGGCCGGAGGTGTCGCCGACAGACTGATAGATACCGTATTTTTCGGGGGCGTGAACGTCCGACTCCATCTCGTCAAACGTACCGGGAAGAATGGAGATGATAACGAAATCTGCGCCCTCCATAGCCTCCTTCGGAGTCTTTGCCGCCTTGTAGTTCCATACGCTCTTTGCGCCCTCGGCAGAATTGAATTTGTTTCCGATAATTTCGTTTGCCTTTGCCGCCTCCATGTCGATATCGTAAAGATATACGGTACCGCTGATGTCGTCGCATGAAACGAGGTCGCTCATAAGACCCCACGCCCAGCCGCGAGAGCCGCCGCCGATGTAGGCAACCTTGAGGTCTTCGACCTTTTTGTTGTTGTCAACGTATTTCATAAAGAAATCCTCCTAAATATAGTATACAAATACATTATACATTAAAATATTTTTCTTTTCCTTTAAAAAATTGACTTATTACGCAAAAAACACGAAAATTTTGCTTGATTTATTTAAATAAGTATGTTAATATATAGGTGTAAAAAATCGGAGGCGAAAAATGTCGTATATTTATTTTTCACACGATAAAGTTAAGAATATGAACAAGTAAAACAGAATACACGCGCACAGAAATCACGAGCTTTATT
>JAZSIJ010000085.1:0-4136 GCA_045533755.1 Eubacteriales bacterium
TGCGATAGCGGTAATGATCGCGTTATAGATCGCGGGCTCACGCACCTCCTGTTTGAGCAGATTGGTGGTTTCCTCGAAGAGAGGTGAGGTCGGATTCAGGTAGGTATTCTTGATATTTTCCTCGATACTGAGTTTATCGTCAATCTGCAAGAGATACTGCGGAGTGCCGCCGACGATGCCGTAAATGAGGGCTTTATCCTCGCTCGATGCGTTCGGGAAGTATCGGCAGGTTTCCTCAAAATCAAAGGGATTGATCTTCATCTGCGCCGTCTTTCTTCCGTAAAGCGGGGCTTTGTAGGAAAGCACGTAATCCTCCATAAAGGACATGGACGAGCCGCACAGAATGAGCATCAACTTGGAGGTATCCTTATATTTATCAATCAGAAGTTGGAGCGTAGAAGAGAGGCTCTTGGAGGAACGGGCAACGTAAGGATACTCGTCGATAGTAAGAACCACTCTCTCGTTCTCCGCCATCTTGAATACGTACTCGAGTGCCGCTTGGAACGACGAAAAGGAGGTTTCCAGCGAGAACCCTGTACCGTACTCAATTATGCTCTTTGAGAAGTTATCAAGATTTTGCTTGGCGTTACTCTCAACGCCCATAAAATATATCGCATTTTTATCACGAACAAACTCGTTGATCAGCGCGGTCTTACCGACACGGCGGCGACCGTAAATAACCGCAAATTCAAATTTATCCGAGCCGTACAGGCGGTTCAACGCCGTCAGCTCTCGCTCTCTGCCAATAAACATAAAAATATGCCTCCTTGTATCAGTTGATTATATTAAATCACAAGTAAAAATGTTTGCTTGCAAGGACATTTTTACGCCGTGCATCAATGATACAGGCGCACAAAGTGCGCGCAGGGCGTACGCCCAAGACTTGCGAAGCAAGGCTTTCTGCATATATTATAACACTCTTTTTTAATTTAGTCAAGTACGATTTGGTAATTTGTGATTAGATGTTTTGTTTTTTGCGCTTCTTGCAGAAAACTTCTTCAAAAGGGGTTTCGTTTACTGTGACGTCCTTTCGGCTTTATGCTTCGTTTTAACATTGTGCTTTTTCTATAACTCGGGGGAATTTTCTTTTTGTCAGCTCAATTTTTACGTCAGGGTGGAAATCACTCTTGATTTTTACCTGAAAGTAATGTATAATAACCCTATAAAATATAGATGCTTTGGGCGAACATACTGCGTGTGCTGCGCCCTTTTTTCGGAGGATAAATGAAAAGACGAAATCTGACGCAGAGGCTGGTTATTTCAGCACTTATGCTGGCTTTGGCGTATGCTCTGCCGTTTCTTACGGGGCAGATTCCCGAAATTGGGGCGATGCTCTGCCCTATGCATATTCCCGTTCTGCTATGCGGATTTATATGCGGCTGGGAGTGGGGGCTTGCCGTAGGCTTCACGGCACCTCTTTTACGCGGCGTGACGCTTGGTATGCCGCCGCTTTTTCCCACAGCGCTTTGCATGGCGTTTGAGCTTGCCGCCTACGGTGCGATATCCGGACTTATGCGCCGCATACTGCCGAGGGGGCGCGGCTACCTTTATCTGTCGCTTCTCATATCCATGCTGGCAGGCAGAGTCGTCTGGGGTGTAGCGACGTTCATTTGCCTCGGCGGTGTCGGCGGTAGCTTTACCCTCTCGGCATTTATTGCAGGCGCGGTAACCAACGCAATTCCGGGTATCATATTACAGATAATTCTTGTTCCGGTGGCGGTTATGCTGACCGAATCGAGAAAAATAATTCAATTTGAAACGGAGTTCTGACCGTGAGGCTTGACGAGCTTATAACACTACATTCACGCCGCTATCCCACCCTGCGTGCAAAAGACTTGTTTAAATTCATATATCAAAGCGCTTACGGCTGTGAGCATCTTATAAGCGAGAGTGACGCACTTGCAGAGAGAATAGCGGAAGAGCATGAGGCTCTACCGAAAAGCACTCCAAATACGACGGATCCACTCGGCAAATACTGTCGTGTGGGACTTTCCTACCTTGACTGCGGACTCAGTGCAGAAACGCTCGCAAAGCTCTTCGCTATGTCGGCAAGAGAGGAAGATTATGGGGAGGCTAGGCTGGCTATCGGGATATCTACTATCACCGAGCTTATAGAATCGGGAGAGCTTTCGGTTGACCGCGAGGAGTATCGAAGAGAGCTCGCACTCTGGCGCGAGGCAGGTTATCCTCCCCTGCATCATTCGGAGGAATTTCGCCGCGCTTACTCACCCTCTTACAGAGTAATTCTGCAGAAATTCGTTCCGCTTCTCCCGCTTCTTGCGAAAATCGACGTTATGCTCCGAGAGCGCCCCGTGATGCTCGCTATTGAGGGAGGAAGCGCCGCCGGGAAAAGCACTCTCGGCGCACTGCTTTCCGAAATTTACTCCTGCACGCTTCTCCACACCGACGACTTTTTCCTTCCGCCCGATATGCGTACCGAAGAGCGACTTTCCGAGCCGGGCGGAAACTTTCACAGAGAGCGCTTTCTCAAAGAGGTTCTTATTCCTCTTTCAAAAGACGAGGATATTCTCTACCGCCGCTTTGACTGCAAGGAAGCCGAAATTCTTCCGCCGGTGCACATCACTCCTACGCGTCTGGCTGTAATTGAAGGTGTATACTCTATGCACCCCGAGCTTCAGGGCTTCTACGACCTCTCGGTTTTCCTTGATATCACAGAGGACGCGCAGCGCGAAAGAATACTGAAAAGAAACTCTCCCGATGTGGCAGAGCGCCACTTTTCTATTTGGATACCTCTTGAGAAGCGCTATTTCTCAGCCTTCGGCATTAAAGAGCGATGCTCCGAGGTTATTTTCGCAAACGATTCAGAAATTTAACCATTTTTAAAATAGGCGTCATATATTTTCATAAGATTGTTCATAATTTGTACTTGACATTGTCTTTTTCTTATGATAAAATTGAATTGTTAAGATTTTCATGTTTTTAACAAAGTTAACAATTTGACACAACAGGGGGTATATTATGGATACGAAATTACTTATAGTTGACGACGACAGCAATATCTGCGATATGCTGAAGCTCTATTTCGAGAACGAGGGCTACAAGGTTAAGGTCGCGTCCGACGGCATTGAGGGACTTTCCTACTTCAAGCTCTACGAGCCCGACCTCGTTTTGCTCGACATTATGATGCCCAAAAAGGACGGCTGGCAGGTCTGCCGTGAGATACGCGAGATTTCCTCGAAGCCCGTCATTATGATAACCGCAAAGGGCGAGGTATTTGACAAGGTGCTTGGTCTTGAGCTTGGCGCTGACGACTTCATTGTCAAGCCCTTCGATATGAAGGAGCTCTCGGCGCGTATCAAGGCGGTGCTTCGCCGCTACAACGCACACACCGGCTCAGGTGACGAGGAGGCGGTCAAGTTTGACAACCTTGAGGTCAGCCTTCAGAAATACGAGCTGAAGCTCTGCGGTAAGGCTATTGATATTCCCCCGAAGGAGCTTGAGCTTCTCTACTTCCTCGCTTCAAACTGCAACCGCGTATTTACGCGCGACCAGCTTCTTGACAAGGTTTGGGGGTTCGACTACCTCGGCGACTCGCGCACGGTTGACGTTCACGTCAAAAGACTCCGTGAAAAGCTCGAGGGCGTATCTGACAAATGGCTTCTCAAAACCGTTTGGGGTGTCGGATACAAATTTGAAACCTTGAATTAAAAAAATTGAGCCTGCGGATTTTCCGCAGGCTTTTCGTTTGGCTTTATTTATTCGAGCGCGCCATATCGGCAAGATGCTCCAGCGTTTTGCTCTTATCTGTTGGGAGTGTTCCGCCGTCCATCACATCTAGAATTTTTCGCGCGGTTTCGGCAGGGGACGCCGCGTTTGATAAAATAAGGTCGAACATATCCGCCCTTTCGGTAAGGCTTAGGTAATCGGCAATATTCTGCGCTCTTCTCTTCGTGAATTTCGCAAGTCCCGCATCAGTCGGAGGAGACATATATCTTGCATATAGTCGCTCCTCAAGAGTGTCGAGCTTATCGTAGAGATAGACGCAAAGAGCACCCGGCGAATACTCGCTCGACCTCACAGCGCCCACCCCCGAAAGCTCAAGAATTAGAAGTGGGATTTTGCCCTCGCGCTCGGCTCGGAGAAGCTCTGATTTCGGAGTGCCGTAGAGGCTGCCC
>JAZSIJ010000144.1:0-4716 GCA_045533755.1 Eubacteriales bacterium
CTGACGGAAAGCTTATCGACTACGGTATGGTAGTGTTCAGCGGTGCTGCTGAGAACAAAAAGACCATCGCGAAGGTCGGTACTACAGTAAACGTACCCGCCGCTGCCGAGAGCTTCACTGCAGCAGCAGCTCTCTATGATATGAGCTTTGATGCAGTAGAGGGCTCTACCGTTTCGGTTGCTAATGGCATTTCCCGCTACTTCTACTACGAGGACTTTATATCTACTGTCAACAGTGTTACCGGTTCGCTCGCAAACCTCGATCTTGATAAGTGGATAACCAGTTCGGCTAGACAGACATATGACTTCATATCCTCAACCGGCGGTGCAAGAAACTGCGGCGCTATTGATATGCGCCTCTATAAGGAAGATGATGTAGTGAAGACGGCAGGCGAGGTATATGGATTTAATCACGCTTCTGCGACATTATCTACAACTCAGATACGTCATTGGGCTTTGTATTCCTACGTTGCTAATTCCTCCAAATACGGTTACGGTCTATCGGACGCTGTTGGAACAGCCGGCAATGCTTCGGCTAGTATGGCTGCCGGTCATTTACTCATTGACGTGAACGGTGACAATATGGTTGCTCTTAACAATCAATATGCAGGTCCCGATGATATGTTGATTAACGGTGAGACTAAGATGACGGTTTCCGTCTCGATGGCAGTAGCCGATGCAAACGCTACCAACAAGACGTCGGACTTCCTTATTAGTCAACATTGGACCAATCCTGCTAACCAGAACTACTTAAGATTTACTTTGTTTGAGATTGTCGGTGGCGATTTGAGGTTTGAAAACGGCACCTCGATTGCTACGCTCAAGGATATTACCGCCGGTACTGACGCTACAGCTATAGATGCGGGTGACTTCACCACGGTACACTTCGTTCTTGATGATGCCGACAATACCGTTACCGCATATACCGCTGACGGCAGAACTGTTGCGTTTGACATTCCATATGATAATTTGGCAGGTTTTCAATCTATTTCTTGGGCAATCTATGATTCGGCATATATCAACAGAATAACCGTTTCTCAGGGTAGCCTCTTTGACTAATCAGGTCATGCCAAACGGCAAAAACTACTACTTAAATTAAACAAAAAGAAAGATGCCTAGGCGTGAGCCTAGGCATCTTTTTATATCCCGGTGAAATGAATAGTGAAGAGTGAATATGTAGGGGAGGCGTTTCCCTCCCGCTTTTTTTCAATTAATATGCAATTTAGTTCTTTTTGGCATACAAAATTCTCAAAAATCGAATTTTGTCGGTCTTAGGACTGACATTTTTCTTGACAAAAGCTAGAATCGCTTTTCTTTGCTGTATGACTTAGCCCCTTTGACTTTACAGCTACGTTATAGTGCATTAATTTCTTTTTCCAACTTTGCTATGCCATCCATAATTTCATCAAAGCTTGGTTTGTTGCCGAAAAGCATATTCTGCATATGCTCGTAGTCATCACGGAGCTTATTTAGGTTATATTTGGGCGGCATCAGCTGCATTGTGCCGCGCTTTGCAAGATCATATCTTGCCCAAGGGCAACGGTAGAACTTATCCTTAAAGTTAACGACACGGGCGAGCAGGTCGTTATCCGTTAATGAGTTATCTTTGACCTCGGTTTGCATCATGCGGTATAGGTCATAATAGTGTCTTGAATATCTTGACGGGAACGGCCTGTCCTCGGCTCGAAAGGCTTCTCTATGTAGAATCGTAACCTTTTCCCAGAACGTACGCTCCGGCAGAACAGTCAAAATATCGGTTGAAGACTGCTTAAACAGTCCGCCGTACTCTTGCGCGGCGTAAGGAGTAATATCTGCTACCTTTACAGGAGTCCACGCGGCAAGCGCACCGATTTCCAGACGGATTTCCTGAAGAATGGACGTGTCTGAGAAACTGTTTGGATATGCGATTTTAACAGTCTGCGGATCGTCATCATCAATAAAGCATCTGATTTTTTCGCCAAGCTCAACCGTTAGGTCAGCAACGATTGAAGGGAGAAAAATGTCACGTAAGAACAGTTCGGCTTTTGTGTTAGCTTCCTTGTTAAAGATATCCTGCTTCGTATTGCTGCGTTCTTCCCAAGGCTCGTTAATACCGTAACCGAGAACACGCCAATCAAGAATCAAATCGATATCCTCGGAGAAACGCTCGATAAGTCCATACGCTTTGGAAAGGCTCGTGCCGCCTTTGAAGGCAATGTTATCCTTCCACGTACAACGGTGGAAAAGGTAATCAAGCATATAACACACCCAGAAATCCTTTTCAATGATGGCATCGGTCATACCCATCTTCGCGGCGGTATTATGGAAGAGCGCCTTTCTATCGTTTTCGTTGATTCCGGCAATATCACGCATCTTGTCGACTCCTGCAAATTAGTTTGATATATTCGTAGATCCAAGAGGTCGCCGTCTTGGCTTCTTCAAGCATGGCTTTCTTTTCTTCCGTATTTAGTAGCTTGCCCAGACGGTTTATTATCGTACCGTCGATCTTGTCCTTGCCGAGTGCCTTTAACGCCTGAACGATAAGCGCAGTCTTATAAGAAAGCTTTGAAACCTCTTTATTGGTAGTCCGCTTGAATTGAATCGTGGTGTTATCATAGGTGTATTCCTTGTACGTGCCATCGCTTACGTATACCCACGCTGCAGGCACTTGCGTCGATAATCCGAGTAAGTTCAGTGCAGTATCTCCGCAAGGAACGATTGTCCAACCGAAATTGCGTGCGAGAGCATTGGCAACCTTATCGGGTGACGGTGCAATATATTCTCCTAAAAAGTCATTGTATTCGGGTTTGTCGTAAACGCCACGCAAAACACGGCGGATAAGCCCCTCATCAACCAGACGGGCTAAATAAGCGTTTACACTTGTCTTATCCGAAATATCAACGAAATCAACCGCCACGTAAACTGTACCAATTTCGGATTGATTGATTCTATCTCGTATTAGTTTTAGGTTAGTTGTTTTATTCATGCTATCACCTCGTTAGAATTATTATACACTTTTTCTAACGATTTGACAAGTAGTTTTCGTGAAATAATTATAATTTTTCTTAATTATTTCGTTATTCCTACTCTTTGTTTATTGCGGCGCAAATTTTTGAGAGCGAAAGTATAAAGAAAATGCAACACAGCCTTTTCGTCTATGTTGCATTTTTCTAGGTTAGCCACTCTCAATCGTTCGCCACGAGCTTATAAAACTCAGATTTTGACATACCTCTGTCGCGTGCCGCCGCTTTTATAGCGTCCTTGCGAGAGAGTCCTTCGTCCGTGTATCTTTGGACGTGCTCCTCGGGCGTTATGGCAGAGAAGTCCTCCGGCACACCCTCAATATGAGCCCCCTCAAGTATCAGAACGTACTCGCCGCGCGGCTCGCGCTCCTTGTAATACTCCACAGCCTCACCGAGTGTTGAGCGCAGCACCTCCTCGTTTAGCTTGGTTAATTCGCGGCAGAGTGATATGCGCCTGCCGGCACCGAGTGCGCGGGAAAGGTCTCCAAGCGTTGCTATGAGCTTGTGCGGAGCTTCGTACAGTATAGCCGTCCTCTCCTCGCGGGAGAGCATCTCAATCCTATCGCGCCTCTCCTTGCTCTTCGTCGGCAGAAAGCCCTCGAAGACAAATCTCGAGGTAGGAAGCCCCGACGTAGCGAGAGCCGAAACCGCGGCACACGGCCCCGGAACAACCGAAACCTTAATTCCCGCCTCGGCGGCAAGAGCCACCACGTCCTCGCCGGGATCGCTGATTGCCGGCATTCCGGCGTCGGTCACGAGAGCACAGCTCTCGCCTGCGAGAAGCCTTGCTATAATCCTCTCGCCCGACGCGCGCTTGTTGTGCTCATGATAGCTTATAAGCTCGCCCTTAATACCAAGACAGAGCAGCAGCTTTGCCGAGTTTCTCGTATCCTCTGCGGCTATGAAATTAACCTCGGAGAGCACCTTTCTCGCCCTTTCCGAAATATCTGCGAGGTTGCCTATCGGCGTCCCCACGAGATAGAGAACGCCCCCCTCAACCTTGTTTTTCTCGTCACTCATATTATCTTTTAACGAACCCGTCCGGGAACGAGCCCCTCTCCATTATATAATTCATGTCGTCACTGTATTCGCTGTTGTTTTTATCCTTATATATTATAAGGGGCGGCGTGACGAAAAGCCCGCATTTTCCGCCGAGTCTGCCCTCGACAAGCACCATCGACGGCTCTCTGGCGGCATTTGCCATAACGTAGGTCATACGCTTCGGCTCAATACCGTGCGCCCTCATCTCGCAGATAAGGTCACAGAGCCTGTCGGGACGGTAAACCGCCACAAACGTACCGCCATACTTCAAGAGCCTTTTTGCCGCCGCGCAGAAGTCGCCAACTCCTCCGAAGACCTCGTGTCTTGCCACGTTTTTCGCATCTTTAAGGTTGGCTTTGCCGCTGTCCGTACGCATATACGGTGGGTTAGAGAATACTATATCTGCACCGCCGTCACCCGAAAGCTCGCGCACGTCACAGCACAGGGCGGTGAGCCTGTCTGAAAGACGGTTGAGCTCTGCGTTTCTCCGCGTCAGCTCGGCATATTCCTCCTGCACCTCTGCCGCAACGATGCGCTCAACCTTATCCCGTGCGAGCAGAAGCATAGAGATTATGCCGCTTCCCGCGCCGAGCTCGTAAAGTCGGATCGTAGCCATGTCGTTCTGTGAGCCAAGGAGGTGAATCCAGTGGTTGTCTTCCTAAGACCGCTTGGCC
>JAZSIJ010000101.1:0-3237 GCA_045533755.1 Eubacteriales bacterium
ACTTCAAGAGCCTTTTTGCCGCCGCGCAGAAATCGCCGATTCCTCCGAAGACCTCGTGCCTCGCGGCATTTTTCGCATCCTTAAGGTTTGCCTTGCCGCTGTCGGTGCGCATATATGGCGGGTTAGAGAAGACTATATCTGCTCCGCCGTCGTCCGAGAGCTCGCGCACGTCACAGCACAGGGAGGTGAGCCTGTCTGAAAGACGGTTGAGCTCTGCGTTTCGCCGCGTAAGCTCGGCATATTCCTCCTGCACCTCTGCCGCGACGATGCGCTCAACCTTATCCCGTGCGAGCAGAAGCATAGAGATTATGCCGCTTCCCGCGCCGAGCTCGTATCCCCTTTTATACCTGCCCGAAATATAGCCTGCAAGAAGCAGTGCGTCTGTTCCGAAGGTCAGACCGTCGGTTTTTTGTATGAGCGACAGAGAGTCGTTGACGTAGTCAATCCTCTCATTTTCAAAAAGCATCATAAAGCCTCCGAATTATCAACTTATGAAAGAAGCTGCCGTGGTGACGGCAGCCTCATTCTGTGTAAAGAGAAAATTATTCCTCAGCGGGAGCGTCTACGGGACAAGCGTCAGCGCAGCTACCGCAGCTTACGCAATCGTCAGCGTTGATAACGTACTTACCGTCGCCCTCGGAGATGCAGCCGGTAGGGCAAGCATCAGCGCAAGCGCCGCAAGAAATGCACTCATCGGAAATCTTATAAGCCATCTTGAAAACCTCCAAAAAATTATTTCCAACTATATTCTATCATATCTTTTCAAAAAATCAAGGGTATTTTCGAAAAAAGTAGTAAAAAGGAAGAAAATAGTTTTATTCCTCTTCGTTTTTGGCGGTATTATCCTTTTTTCCGCTTCTGATGACTGTTAGGTCAGAAGTCTTGACGAGCTTCTGCGTTTCCTTGTCACCGGAGGAGAATTTAACGCGAACCTCACCGGCAAGCGGCTTTGTTTCGATTACGACGCCCTCGCCCTCCGAGGTTTTGACTATCGAGCCCACAGGCGGAGTCTTTTTAATAGCCTCGTCGTAGACCTCGTGCTCGTAGCGAAGACAGCACATAAGTCTGCCGCACGCGCCCGAAATCTTAGCCGAATTTAGAGAGAAATTCTGCTCCTTTGCCATCTTTATGGATACCTGAACGAAATCGGTAAGGAAGTTTGCGCAGCAGAATTTCCTGCCGCATACACCAAGACCTCCCATCATTTTCGCCTCGTCGCGTATACCTATCTGGCGAAGCTCAATTCTCGTTCTGAAGGTAGATGCCAAGTCCTTGACGAGCTCTCTGAAGTCCACGCGCGACTCGCAGGTGAAGTAGAAGAGAAGCTTCGAGCGGTCAAAGGTGTATTCAACGTCAACGAGGTCCATCTCAAGCTTGTGCGTTTCGATTTTCTTCTTGCAAATAACGGCTGCCTCAGCCTCAGCCTCGCGGTTTTTCTCGTTCTGCTCTATATCCGCCTTCGTTGCAGGACGCTTTACCTCCTTCAAGGGCGGTACTATCTCGGTTTCGGGAACCGTCTTGTTAGGAACCTTTATCGTTCCGAGCTCAAGACCGCGCGAGGTTTCGACGACAGCTCTGTCGCCTCTCGAAAAGCTGTATTTGCCGGGAGAGAAGTAGTATATTTTGCCGGCTTCCTTGAAGCTTACGCCGACTATCTCTACCTCTTTCGTCGGGTCGGGCTTTACCTCTTCGGTATTAATTATTTCTTCTGCCATACTGTCCTCTTGTTTTTAGCGGCAATTCTTAATACTCGCCGCCAGATTGGTTGTAAGTGTTGTTATGTTTGCGTTCTTTTGATTATCATCGTATGCCTTGGATATCACGTCGTAAAGAGCGAAAAGACGCCTCGTGTCAAGCTGACGCGCAAGCTCCGCGAGCTCACCCTCGGAGGTGAAGAAGAGCGGCGGCACACCCGCGTGCACCTTGAAGGATATAATATCCCGCAGAGCAATCATAAGCATCTCAAGCTCGGATGAAAGCTCGGCTCTTTTCTGCGAAAGTCCGCCTACCCCCGCGATAATCTCGGAATAGGCTGCCTTTGCTGTCATACACCGCACAAGCCTTTCGGTGAGAGCGCGCTCCTCGCGGCTTTTTTCGGAAAGTCTCGGGGTTAGAAGCATAAGCGCACGGCCGATAGAGCCGTCGGCTGACAGAATCAGCCCGCGATAGCCCTCGGGGTCGGTGCGGCGCATTGCCGCAGCCTCGCTTGATATTTTGGCAACGCGCTCTTCGAGCTCCTCGGAGGAGAAGCGCGACATCGAGAGATGCTGTACGCGGCTCTTTATGGTTGTGAGCAGCTTGTCCGACTGCTCGCATAGGAGAATAATGATTACGTTTTTCGGCGGCTCTTCAAGAGCGATAAGAAGCGAGTTCTGCGCCTGCGGCGTCATAAGCTCGGAGTTTTCAATGACGTATATCTTGTAATCGGATTCTGTTGCCGAGAGGTACATATCCTCCTTGAAGAGCTTGACCTCTCCGACGCCTATCGTCGCCTTGTCCTTTGCCTTTGTGAGATACTTCACGTCGGTGAACGACCCCTCTGCAATTCGACGGCAGGTGTTACAGCGGTGGCAGGGAAGAGGCAATAAGCCGTTTTCTCTGTTCTCGCAGTTCAGTGCCGCCGCAAGCTCGCGAGAGAGCGTGTGCTTTCCCGAGCCTCGCTCACCCTCGATAAGAAGAGCGTGAGAAATCCTGCCGCACTCTGCCGACGTGCCAAGTCTTTCGCGCAGGGCTTCGTTGCCTATAAGAGCGTCAAGATAGCTTCTCATTCTGCCTCCCTTTGATAAATACAATTCTACAAAATACATTTTAACATTTATTTTGTCAAATGTCAATCAAAAAACGCTATGTTTTTCATAATTGAATGATTAAAAGTAAAATAACACGGTAATTTTTGAAAAAACCTTGTAAATCTTCAAAAGTTATGTTAAAATATTAAATGTCAAAATATGCGCGCCCATTCGCGCGCAGAAAGAGAGAACGAAAATGGAAAAGTTTTATTTAACCACGGCGATAGCATACGCTTCGCGCAAGCCTCATTTCGGCAACACCTACGAGATCATTATGACCGACGCCTTTGCGCGCTTTCAGCGCCAGATGGGCAAGGACGTCTTCCTCTGCACAGGTACTGACGAGCACGGTCAGAAGATAGAGGATCTCGCAAAGGAGGCGGGAATTACTCCCAAGGCTTACGTTGACGGCGTCGCTGGCGAGATAAAGAAGATATGGGATTTGATG
>JAZSIJ010000142.1:0-4012 GCA_045533755.1 Eubacteriales bacterium
CTGTCATATCCCTTATCGGCAAGACCTTTTTTCGCATTTTTCTCTCCTCACGGCCGATTTTCTTCTATTATATAACAAATTCAATCCTTTGTCAAAGATTTTTTAACGGTTTGTTATTGTTTTTTTCCTTCCTTTAATGTATAATTATATTGACACTAAAAAAAGGAGCTATATTTATGCCTAAAATGCTAAAAAAAGGACTTCTTTCGGCAGCGTTGGTTATAACTGCCGCACTGATTGCTTTTTACATCTTTCTCCCGCCCATAAATCCGCACGCGGTAGAATTTTGGCTATTTCTTTCCTTCTTGATTTTCGTAGGATTTATTCCGTTCTTTGATTGCTTTTTCGTGAAATCAAAAGAGAGGACTAAAAAGCCGCGTATTAGGTTTGGAGATTACGTTATAGACCGACGCATAGGAAAATACAAAAGATTTATTCCTCTGGCAATTTTCCTGCCGATTTTAGTTGCAATAATCGGCGGCATTTTTTCATCAACCGTATTTTTCGCAAGACAATATGCAGCGGTAATCGAGGTCAATGAATCGGTGTTCAACGAGGACCTGCCCGAAACCACCGAGATAACCAATATAGCGCTTATGGATACCGAATCGGCAACCAAGCTCGGCGACAAGACTCTCGGTGCGCTCTCGAACGTGGTATCGCAGTATGACGTCAGCCAAACCTACACCCAGATAAACTATAAAGGCGCACCGAAAAAGGTCGCAAACCTCGAGTACGACGGCTTCTTCAAGTGGATCGGAAACCGCGAGAACGGTATTCCCGGTATGGTAATGGTTGACCCCGTTGCAAGCGACGCCGAATACATAGAGCTCGACCAGCCTATGCACTACGCCGACAGCGCCTACTTCAACGAGGATTTGACGCGCGCATTAAGATTCAGCTACCCTACCAAGATATTCGACTCCATAAGCTTCGAGATTGACGAGGCAGGACACCCTTATTACATCGTATCCTGCGCAAAGCCGAGAGTATCTCTCTTCGGCGCTATGGATATAAACGAGGTCATAATCTTCGACCCGACGAGCGGAGAGAGTGAGCTTTACAGCGTATCCGAGACTCCGAGCTGGATAGATATAGTTTACAACGGATACCTCGCTTGCGAAAAGTATAATTGGCACGGTCTGCTCTCGGGCGGATTCATCAACAGCATCATCGGCAACGTCGGCTGTAAGCAGGCTACCGACGACTTCGGCTACATCGCGCTTGAGGACGACGTCTGGTACTTTACCGGCGTAACCTCTGTGTCGGGTGACAAGTCGAACATCGGCTTCATTCTCTCTAACGCGAGAACCGGCGAGTATAAATTCTATCCCGTCATCGGTGCGGAGGAGCACTCGGCTATGGCGGCGGCAGAGGGACAGGTGCAGGAGAAAGGCTACGTTGCATCCTTCCCCTCTCTCGTCAACGTCGCAGGTCAGCCGACCTATATTATGGTGCTGAAGGACGCGGCGGGAATCGTTAAGCTCCACGCGCTCGTCAACGTCGAAAACTACAGTATCGTCGCAACCGGCGTCAAGCAAACCGAGGCTATGAGCGCATATAAGAAGCTGCTCAAGCAAAGCGGCGTCTCAACAGGCGAGTCGACACTCACGGCTACCGTTACGGCGGAGCGCGTCGTTACAGCTATGGTTGCCGACGTAGCGACGGTATATATCACGGGCGACGACGGAAACGTCTACAAGGGCTATCTCGAGGCAGACGAGGCTCTCATTCTCATAAACGAGGGCGACAAGCTCAAGATAAGCTACACCGAGGGCGAGATAGACAGAATCAAGTTCATCTCCTCTTGGGAATTTTCGGAATAAACGTAAAAAAGCCGTAGACTTGCCTCGTCTGCGGCTTTGATTTTTGTTTTGTCAAAACGATGGTTTATTTTTCTCTCTTATCGCTTTCGAGGTAGTAGGTCGCCTCGCTGTCGGCGGTCGAGAGCGCAAAGGCAAGCGGGAACATTTCAAACGCCGCCGAGACGTTTCTCGGGTCCTCGGTTGAGGAATATCCCATGTGATACCTTATCGCAAAAGCCTCCTCGCGAGTAAGCCGCATATATCCGGATATGATATAAACGCTCTTCTCACCGTGACCGTATGGGAGCTTATCGTCGTACTCAAAGGTGTCAACTCTCTGCCACACTCCGCGCTCGTCCTTGACGTTGCGGAAGCCCTTTTTATAAATGCCGACCTTGCACAAATCGTGAAGCAGGGCGGCAATCGCTATCGACTCGTCGGAGTATTCGAAGCCAAAGCCCTTTGCTCTGTCGGATTTTAGATAGCTGACGAGGCAGTCGTATACGTTGAGCGAATGCTCGCAAAGACCGCCCTCATAAGAGGAGTGATACCTTGCCGATGCGGGAGCTGTGAAGAAGTCGGATGCCGGCGACTCAAGATATTCGAGCAGCCTGTCAGCTCCCTCCCGCGTTATGTTCTGCTTGTATATTTCGATAAATCTTTCCTTTGCCGTCATATTTTTCTCCTTTCAATTATATCAGCCCGCGGCTTACAGCCCGATAAAGACCGCAAGCATCAAAAATCCAATGGACAAAACGAACAGCAAAAGCTGGAAGAGCGCGGTTTTCCTGAACCACTCGGCAAAGCTCACGTCGGCAAGACCGATGCCCACGAGAAGCGTTCCGCAGGTGGGATAGAGGACGTTAGTATATCCGTCAGCGAATAGATAGGTAAGGATAATCACCGTCTTGCTGATGCCATCGATGGGGGCGAGCGTAAGCATCGGTATTATCAAGACCGCCTTCGCAGATGCGCTGGGGATAAAGAACTCGATAATAAGCACGAACACGTAAAGAATAATTACCGCAAGATAGGGAGAAATATTCGATACCGAGTCGTAAAAATATTTGAATATAGTGTGAAGTATATTTCCCTCGGCGGCGATGTGCGTAATGCCAAATGCAATCATAATGATTACTATCGAGGGAAGCACGTCCTTAACACCCGAAACGAAGCTCCTTGCAAGGCGCTTATACGAGCCGAGAAGCAGTCTGCCGACGATTACGGTACCGACGATAAACGCAGCCGCCATAAATACCATCGCGAGTGAGCGAAGCGAGTCTATCGCGGTGGTTATGATGACTGAGAGAAGGGCTATCGAGAAGAGGGCGACTATCATTTTAGCCTTTTTGACATCCTCTCTATGCTCCTCGGGGGACACCATAACGAAGCCCTCGACGTCGAACTTCTCGGTGGCACGTTTTTCATCGCGCTTTGCAGAGTACACTAAAAACAGCGAGGTGATGACGTACATAACGCAGAATATAATGCATCTGTACCAAAGCCCGTCGGTTACGCTCACACCTGCGGCAATAGACGCCGTTCCAATAGTCAAAGGATTGGTGATAGCTGTAGTAAAGCCGACGCCCGACGCGATAAGAACGAAGGAGATAGCCGTGAAGCGCGACCAGTTAAGCGCCGTGCAAAGCATAGCAAATACGGGATACAAAATGAGTAGCTGCTCCTGAAGGCCGAACACGGCAGAGAGAATCATAATAACGCCGGTAATTACCCAGATTGCCATATATCGCTTAGAGCGAAGCCTTTCCATAATGACTCTGACGAGCGAAACAAGACCGCCGCTCTCCTCAAGCACCTTAAAGGTACCGCCGAGCACCAAAAGAAGCGCGATAATCATTACCATATTCGAGCTGTTTGAGCCGAAAATCAGAGCCTCAAACGGCGAGGTTAACCAGCGATACCAGGGGAGGCGTGTTGAGTTTTCGCCATCCTCGAGCTCGCGATAGGAGTTTATCACGATTTGCTTGTTAAGCGATGCGTCCTCGGTGTACTCGTAGAACGGAAGAGATGCCTTTGTTTCATCTGTGGTGTAGATAGTGTAGCGTCCTGCGGGTATTACGTAGGTGAGAACGCCGACGAAAATCAAAACCGCAAGCAGTATGCAAACGACGGTTATAAAGCTTTTCAGTCCGAATTTAAGCTTTGCGTCCATTTCGGTTGACTTACCCATAGATAGCTCCCTCCTT
>JAZSIJ010000120.1:0-2434 GCA_045533755.1 Eubacteriales bacterium
ATAAAGCCTACCTCAAAATGTCGTTGATGTCGCGGAGCGTCGTAGCCTCGCATACTACCACTACTGCGTCGCCGACCTCAATGGTGTCGTTTCCTCTGGGGATTATTACGAATTTATCGCGCAGAATTGCCGCAATGAGAACGCCCTTTTTCAAAGACAGAGTAGAAATAGGCTTGCCGGTAAAGGAGGAGGACTCATTGATTTTAAATTCCGCTGCCTCGACACGTCCCTTCATTACGGTATACATCGTTTCGAATTTAGAGCCGATAGTGCTCTTCATAGAGCGCGCGTAACGCACTATCTGCTCGGCGGTGACGCTCTTCGGATAAATCGTCGAGTCAAGCTCAAGAGGACGGATAACGTCGTCGTAATCGACGCGGTTTATTTTGGTTATCAGCTTTTTCGCGCCCTCGCGCTTTGCAAAGAGCGAGAGAAGTATATTCTCCTCGTCGTCACCCGTCAGCGCAACGAAGGCGTCGGCGCGGGATATACCCTCCTCGAGCATAACGTCCTTGCTTCTTGGGTCGCCGTTGACCACCGTTACCTTGATGAGCGAATTCGCGAGCTCCTCGCATTTTTGTCTGTCCTTCTCGATGATTTTGATGTTCATGCTTGTCCTTGCAAGCGTCTTGCAGAGATATTCGGAGATTTTTCCGCCGCCGGCAACGATGACATCCTTGACCGACTCGGAGCGGAAGCCTATTTTCTTGAAAAAGGCGTTTGCAGCCTTGGGTGAAGCTATTATAGAGATTATGTCCTTGCTCTCAAAAACGAAGTCTCCGTGAGGTATATAGGCATCGTCGCCGCGCTCTACCGTACAGAAAAGTATTTCGTTTCCGAGCTTTGCCGCCGCGTACTTTACCGACAGTCCCGACAGAATGGATCCTTCGGGGAGCTTGAATTTGATAAGCTCGACGCGTCCGCCTGCAAAGGTGTCTATATGCAGAGCCGAGGGAAAGCGCAGTATTCTGGCAATCTCCTCTGCCGCTGCAAGCTCGGGATTTATCACCATGGCAAGACCGAGCTCGTTCTTTATGTAGTTGGATTCGCCGTTGTACTCGGGGTTTTCAAGTCTTGCGATAGCGTGACAGCTACTCTCGCGCTTAGCCATAATGCAGCAGAGCAGATTAAGCTCGTCCGAGCCGGTAACGGCAATGAGAAGGTCTGCCTTCTTTATCCCCGCCTCAAGCTGTGTGGTATGCGTAGCACCGTTTCCAACTATGCCCATTATATCGAGCTTGTTTGCAACGTCCTTGACCTTGTCGGCGTCTATATCTACGACGGTGACGTTATTACCGTCGTCGCCGAGCATCTCGGCAAGCGTGCGTCCTACTCTGTCACAGCCGATTATGATTATATTCATACAGTTTTCTCCTTTCGTAAGGAAATTTATCCCACCGTTACTTAATTATATTATACTCTATTATTCCCGTTTGTCAAGGAAAAATCCTTTTTGCACCGCAATCCCATCGCCAGCAAAGACGCACGGTAAAGAGCTTTTAAAGTGAGTTCCAAAAACAGACAACCGAAAATTTATGCAGAGATCACGGCGAAAAAAGAATAAATATTCATAATATGCAAGGAGTTTACAGTGGAAAAGTGCCCAAAAATAATGAATAAACAGTATAAAATCTGTCTAAAATGACGAAAATATAAAAAAGTATAAAAAACACTTGCATAATTATTCGAAAAGTGGTAGAATGTTTGCATAATAAAATCCGAATTGGAGGAATTTAACAATGGATAAGAAAAACATCAAAAAGGTTGTACTTGCATATTCGGGCGGTCTTGACACCTCGATAATCATTCCGTGGCTCAAGGAGAACTACAATAACTGTGAGGTGATTGCCGTTTCGGGTAACGTAGGTCAGGCGGACGAGCTTGAGGGACTTGAGGAAAAGGCTCTCAAAACCGGCGCTTCCAAGCTTTACGTTCTCGATCTTACAGAGGAGTACGTTAACGATTACATAATCCCCTGTCTTAAGGCGGGGGCTATTTACGAGGATTATCTTCTCGGCACGAGCCACGCGCGTCCCTGCATTGCAAAGGGCCTCGTTGAGATAGCTAAGAAGGAGGGTGCTGACGCTATTTGCCACGGCTGTACCGGCAAGGGCAACGACCAGGTGCGCTTCGAGCTCACCATCAAGGCGTTTGCTCCCGATATGCCTATCATCGCTCCCTGGCGTGAGTGGGATATTAAGTCGCGCGAGGAGGAGATCGAGTACGCAGAGGCGCACAACGTACCCCTCAAGATAAACCGCGAGACCAACTATTCGAAGGATAAGAACCTCTGGCATCTCTCTCATGAGGGGCTTGACCTTGAGGACGCAGGAAACGAGCCTCTTTACGACAAGCCCGGCTTCCTTGAAATGGGCGTTTCGCCTATTATGGCTCCCGACACCCCCACCTACATCACCCTCGATTTCGTCGAGGG
>JAZSIJ010000016.1:0-17554 GCA_045533755.1 Eubacteriales bacterium
GAGCAAATGATTGAGAACGGAGAGATCGGCACGGTTATCGTTAAGGATATGTCCCGACTTGGCAGAAACTTTCTCCAAGTGGGATTATACACCGATATGCTGTTGCCCGACAATGACGTTCGCTTCATAGCAATCAACGACGGCGTTGATTCCGCGGTACAGACCGAATTCGATATGACACCCATCCGCAACTTCTTCAACGAGCTTTTCGCAAGAGATACGGCGAAGAAAATTCGCGTAACCCTCAAAATGAAGGGCGAAAGCGGAAAGCCCCTTTGCTCCAAGCCGCCTTACGGATATGTTAAGAGCGCTGAGAACAAGGACGTTTGGGAAATCGACGAGGTTGCCGCAGAGGTGGTTAGGAAGATCTTCAAGCTTTGCATCGGCGGATATGGTCCCGCTCAGATTGCCAAAACGCTGAAAGAAGAAAACATCTTAACTCCAGCCGCTTATGTAGCCGAAAAGGCAGGTAAACCCTACAAGGGTAATCCCTATAAGTGGGATCACGCGACAATCGGGCGCATCTTGGAGCGACTTGAATATCTCGGTCGCACGGTCAACTTCCGAACGACCAACAAAAGTCCCAAGAGCAGTAAGCGCGTAAACAATCCCGTGGAAAAGCAGATGGTGTTCTTAAACACTCACCCTGCCATCATTGATGAGAATTCCTACGAGATTGTACAGAAGATACGCGAAAACAAGCGCAGACCGACGGCAACGGGCAAGGTCAGCATCTTCTTCGGCAAAGTCTTTTGCGCAGATTGCGGCTCTAAGCTCTATTACTGCACGACCAAGTACTTCGACGATAGCCAAGACTTCTTTAATTGCTCTCAATACCGAAAGGATACAAGCTCGTGCACGGTGCATTATATCCGTCAGCAAACGCTGCGGAGCTTGGTTCACAGGCATATCAAGAGTATGCTCTCGTATGTGCAGCAGTTTGAAGAAAGCTTTGTGCGTGAGGAAATTGAGAAAGCGGACAGAGTGCGCGAACGCTCCATAGCAAATGCGAAGAAGGAGATCGTAAGCCTAAAGCAACGCGACCAAACCCTTGACCTCATATTCAAGCGAACCTATGAGGATATGGCAACGGGAAGAATTATCGATGCGAAGTTTGACCTTCTTTCCTCGGAATATGAGAAGGAACAAGCGGAAGTCAAACGCAGAATTGCCGAGCTTGAGGATATGATTGAGAACGGTGAGGAAGAACTGAAGGATCTCAAACAGTTTCTTGCCAACGTTCGCAAGTATACCGACCCCGAGGAGCTTACCGCAGAAATGCTTAACGATTTGGTTGATAAGATACTCGTCCACGCTCCCGACAAGAGCAACGGACACAGAAAACAAAAAATCGAGATTTACTACAATGCTGTCGGCATCATTAACCTGCCCACCGCCAAAGAGGACGATTGCATCGTGCTTCACGGCTGAACCAAGGGCAATAAAGAAGCCGTATAAAACAGCAGGAGGTATTGTGACCAATAGCGGTCACAATACCTCCTACATACAAAACTTCCTTATGGGGCGGCAACTTCGGTTGCCGCACTTTTTGTTTTTATACGAATTTTCAGAAAGCAGAGGAATAATTACAGATGAAAAATAATCAGGATAGGAACGAGAATCTCGAGCTTTTCAAGCGCGCGATAAACGAAGCGCTTTCTTTAAAATTCGATGAGATAGTAGCGGAAGCGGAAGGCGAATTACCCGAGCCGAGCAGACGGCACAAGCTGGAAATGAACCGTATATTACGCGAGGCAACGAACGGCTCGTTCATACCCTATCCCGAGGTTGAGGAGTAATCAACGAACTTCCCGCCTTTAAGATGCGTACGGCTAATGATATAAGTTGCGCCCCGTGGAATTACCCACGGGGCGTGTTAAATTTCAGGCTGTATTAGCCTAATAAAAATTTGTCGTAGGGGAGTGACCCCTCACCTACGGTGAAATGAATAATGAATATGTAGGGGATGCGTTTCGCCTCCCGTTTCTTTAAGGCTTCTACGCTACCCGAAGGGAGAGGTGGCGGCAGAGCCGACGGAGAGGGCTTGTTTTTTTACCCTCTCACCCGCTTACGCGGGAGCTGTCTCGCCTGCGGGCTCGGGCACAGAACGGCTCTTGCGTTATCAACACAATTCACCACCGTTCTGCCGCTACGCTACCCAAAGGGAGGGCCTTTGGCTAAAGCGTTTTTATTCCACCACCTGGGGTGGTGGTTTATTTTCGCTAAAGGCTACAATCAAAACCACGCGCAAAAACCGCGTGGTTTTGATTTGCTTTTGGGTTTACTTTCTTAAAGCCTTCGGCTTTCTGATGCGGTTGAGCTTCTTGTTCATTTTGAGAAGCTCCTCCTTGGTGAAGGAAATATTCATCATCCCCATCATCGAGGAAAGTCGAAGCACGGTGAAGCCGCCCATCATCTGCATAAGTCCGCCGTCTGCCTTGAGGTCAACCTCGAAGCCGCCCGACTTCTTCTCGCCCTTTTCCTTGCCCTTCTTGTTTCTATCCATCTTCTTCTTTATTTTCAGACCGACACCGAGGAACCACATTTTGCCTCTGAAGCAGGACATAATGTCGGCAATCTTGTCGTTTAAGCTGAAGCGTCCCTCGGGAGCTTCAACGTCGAACCAGTTGAGAACTGCGCCAACCTCACGGAGAACGTAGTCCATATTCATAGTATCGACCTTGCGGATTATGCCCTCATCGGTAAGCTCGCCTGACTTGGCTACAATCTTTGTTTCGCCCTCGTTCTTAACCTCGAAGTAGAAGAAGTGGTCCTCGGCGGTCTTTTTGCCGATAGATTCTCCGTTAACGAAGAGCTCAACCTCGGGAAGATTCGAGTAAACGGTAACCTTGGTTACGTCCTCTACTCTATCTATATATCTCTTGCCGCAGAGGTGAACGAAGGGGTCGTCCTCGGGCGAAACGAGCCAAGCCTTATATGCGTAGAAGGCGTCCTTCTTATACTTTCTGTCCATGGTCATAAGACCCTTGTGGTTCTGACCGTTCTCGCCGCCCTCAGCACGCGCGTCAGCGCCAAAATCGAACATATTCCATACGTGAGTTGCCCAGATATACTTACGGCTGAAGAGCTGCTTTATAAGCTCCTCATGGTAGTACGCCTGATACTCCTCGGTGTAGTCGCCCTGCTTCGGGTCGGAGGTGTGCCAGTTGAGCGCCTCACAGCCGTACTCGCTGACGCCTATCGGAATATTCGGGTGTGTAGCGTGGAATTTATCAAACCAGGGGCCGTTCATCGAGGTGTCGCCGCCGTACCAGCCGAAGTAGTGATTGTAGGATACGACGTCGGGAATCTGAATGTAGGGGTCGTCCACCTTACACATCGAAACCGCCGCTATGGTGGTAAGTCTGGTCTTATCCATCTCGTGAACGAGGTCGTTGAGTATTCTGTGGTTTTCAAGAAGGTCGTCGTCCGAGCCTGCTATCGAAATCTCGTTCGAAAGTCCCCATACCACGATAGATGCGTGGTTATAATTCTGGGTGATAAGCTCCTTCATCTGCGATATGGTGTTCGCGCGTCCACCGGGCATATGGCGGGAAATGTAGGGTATCTCTGCCCAGATAACGAGACCGCGCTCGTCGCAGAGATCGTAGAAATACTGGTCGTGCTGATAGTGAGCAAGACGGATAGTGGTCGCGCCAACCTCGCAAATGAGGTCGATATCCTCCTTGTGATGCTCGGGAAGAAGCGCGTTACCGATACCGAGTCTGTCCTGATGGCGAGATACGCCGCGAAGGGGATACTCCTCGCCGTTGAGGATAAATCCGCGATTGGGGTCAATCTCAAAGCTACGGCAGCCGAAGCGCGAGCAGACGTTGTCGATAACCTCGCCGCCCTCAACTATCTCTGCCTCACAGCAATAGAGATAGGGGTCGCGGCGTCCCTGCCAGAGATGAACGTCCTTTATCTCAAAGACGACCTTCTTCTCGGTGGTCTCGATTTTGTCAAGCTCTTGCTCGTCCTTATCGTAGATGGTATAAACGATTTTCTGTCCCTCGCGGAGCTCGGTGGTATAGACCTCGACCTCAACCTTTGCGTCAGCACCGACTATCTCGGGGGTAATCTTGATGCCGGGTGTGCCGTAGTAATCGAGGTCAAAGTGAGTGTCCGCCACGCAGATGATATTCACGTCACGGTAAAGACCGCCGTAGAAGGTGAAGTCTGCCATCTGGGGATAAACCTCTTCGTTTGGCGAGTTGTCAACCGCGATAGCGAGAAGCGACTCGTCGGAAAGGCTCTCGGTGAGGTCAACGCGCCAGGTCGAATAGCCGCCGTCGTGATGAGCGAGCTTCTTGCCGTCAAGATAGACGTCAGCCGAGGAGTTTGCGCCCCTGATTTCGAGGTAGTATTTAGCCGCCTTCGGAAGCTCGGACTTTATTATCTTCTTTGCATAGATGCAGGTACCGCGGAAATAATCGTTGCCGCCGTCCTGACCGTCGGTTGCATTCCAGGTGTGAGGAAGATTAACTATCTCCCACTCCGAAGAGAGCGACGCGGGAAGCTCCGCAGTCTTTGCAAAGGACCATTTTTTGTTAAAATTGATTACGTTTCTCATTGATTTTCCTTTCATTTTTTAAAAGGACGCCCGACTTAGATATTCCGTCGGGCGTCCGTGAAGTCTGTTAATTATTCAGCCGAGGGAGCCTCTGCGAGAGCCGCGTCGTGACCGAGGTCGTGATTCATCTTTTCAAGAGTCTTCTTATCTATGTTGTAGATGAAGGCAATGCCGACAAACTGAAGAATTGCCGAGAAGAGATAGAGTCCTGCAACGAGCCAGCACATATTCTGTGCGGTAGCAACGCTTTGATTAACCGTTCCAAGCTCCTCTGCATAGCCGAGTGCGCCCATAAGGAGAAGAACTATGGAAGGACCTACGCCCTGCGCGAGCTTTCTGAAGAAGGAGTGAAGCGAGTAAACCGTTCCCTCCTCGCAAGTACCGAACTTCCACTCATTGTAGTCGATAGCGTCGCCCATCATAGCCCATGATACACAGGTGTAAACGCCCATACCTACTCCGAAGAATACAAGACCGAGCATATAAACTACGAGCGAGACTGTCTTGTTCGCAATCATCGGGAAGAACATCATAATTACAGCACCTACGAGCGAAAGAATAGTTCCTGCAACCGACGCTTCCTTTTTACCGTACTTATCAACAATCTTCTTAATGAAGGGAATGAAGAAGAACATAGGAAGGAATCCGATAAGCATAACGATACCCGAAAGCTCTGCCTGCTTAAAGTGAGTAGCAAACATGATGGTGGTGGCGGTAGTCGCAGACTGCATACCGAGGAACATACCCATAGCCGCGAGGGTAACGCCGACTGCGGGACGGTTCTTAGCGAACTTACCAAACGCCTTGAAGATGTTGATTTTCTCTGCGTTCTCGTTGGTCTTGACAGAGTTCTCGTCCACGCGAATGGTTATCTTCTTTATCATAAAGAGGAAGGCGATAAATCCGAGAACGCCCATTATAAGCGCTGCCCAGAATACTCTGTCGCCAAGGAGCTCCTGCATCTTCTCGTGAGTGAGGGGGCTGAGCATTATTTCGCCTATCTTGTAGGGTTCACCGGTCTTGGGGTTGATATGATGAAGTCCCTCAAATCCGGGAAGAATACCCGTGCCATCATAGGTGATGTTCTTCCATATAAGCATAGGAAGAATAACCATAGGAACCATATTGCCTACCATAGAGCCGATGGAGCGCCAGGTCGAGAGCTGTGCCTGACCGACCTTGTCCTCGGTAACGAGCGAAAGCATCGAGCCGTAAGGAACGTTTGCGACGGTGTAGCACGCATCCCAAATAACGTAAGCAAGAATAAATACAATTGATTTAATAACGACGGCAAAGGTTTCCTGGCTCATTCTGATGGATTCGGGAAGCGGCAGGAATACCAGCGCGCCTGCAAGAAGAAGTCCGCAAGCACCGACGAAAATATATGACTTGAACTTGCCCATCTTGTAATTGCGCTTATCGTTGTCTATCATTGAACCTATCATCGGGTCGTTGATAGCATCCCAGATCTGCGTTACAAGAACGAGAGCTGAAAGCAGGCCGATTTCCATATACATATAAACCAGCCAGAAGGTCTGAACGGTGGATTTGAGTGCAAAGCTCATATTGCAACCAAAGTCACCTGCTGCGTAAGCAAGTTTGTCCATTATACCAAACTTAGGCTTGCCGTTTGCATCGAGTTGTTTAACTTTTGCCATAGCATTTTCCTCTTTTCTTTATTGTTATTTAACTAAAATACATGAGAATTAGCTAACATAACTAGTATAAATTATATTGCCGCCGTCGCGTGAGTATTTTTTTAATGTTTTCTTGTATTTTTTTAATAAAATGGTTGAATTTATACAAAAAATATGTTAAAATCATTAATAGTATGGTGCTTTTGAACAGAATTTATAAGTAGGTGTAAATATGAATTACAGCGGTGAGCTTGCCCTGCTTCGCGCGGGGTTCAAAAAATGCAGACTGAAAACCGAGCTTCTGTCGGACGGCAGGAGGGATAGCGGCGCGGCTGTCGGAATTGAGAGGCTTCTTCTCGGCAGGCTTCCAAGCGAAATATTAACCGCAGCTCCAGAGGCGCGTACGGTCTATAAGCTCACCGACGCCTTTGGCTTAAAATATAAATATATGCTCCTTTGGGAAGGCGCGGTTTTAGCCGTCGGCCCATATCTCTCTGCCCCAATATCCAAGGCAGCACTCTTTGAGATAGGCGAAAGAAACGGAATCTCTCCAAAAGAGCAGAAATATCTCGGTGAGCTTTACGCGACGATACCCATTCTTGAGGAGGCGTGTCACCTTTTCATAATGCTCGACACCTTTCTTGAGCGAGTGTGGGAGTCGCCGTCCTTTGCGATAGTAGATTTAGGCGACAGCACCTCCCCGCCCTCTCCCCTGAGCGAGACACCCGGTAATGAGGGCTTTGAGGACATTCTCGTGAATATGAAGGCGATGGAGCAGCGCTACGCATTCGAGAACGAGCTTATAGACGCAGTAACCTTCGGACAGCTTCATAAGGAAAGCTCGCTTTTCTCCTTCTTTTCGGCGGGCACGTTTGAAAAGCGACTGTCCGACCCGATAAGAAACGCGAAAAACTACGGAATAATAATGAATACCCTTCTCCGAAAGGCGGCGGAGCGCGGCGGCGTTCACCCCGTTTATCTTGACAGAGTATCCTCGGAATTTGCCGCGCGCATCGAGAATATAGGCAGGCTTGAGGAAAGCGCCAAGCTGATGTGCGATATGTTCCGTTCATATTGCCGCCTTGTGCGTAAGCACTCTATGCGCAGATATTCCCCTCTCGTGCAAAAAACGCTCCTGATAATAGACTCCGACCTCTCGGCTGACCTCTCGCTATCATCGCTCGCCGCCCTGCAGGACGTGAGCGCGGGCTATCTCTCGGCAATATTCAAGCGCGAAACCGGCAAAACCCTCTCGGAGTACGTAAGAGAGCGCCGAATAAGGCACGCGGCGCACCTGCTCGCCACAACCTCGCTTCAAATACAAACCGTCGCCCTGCACTGCGGTATTCTCGACGTCCAGTATTTCTCAAAGCTCTTCAAGCGCGAGATGGGTAAAACTCCAAAGGAATACAGAGAAGAGGAAAAGAGCGCCGCCGATAGAAGATAACCGCCCCTTTGCAATATTTTGCGATAAATGAATGGAGTTTTTTTGGCAAAAGGCTTGACAAACGCCTCGCTCCTTGCTATAATATTATGGCAAGCAATTCACCGCCTGCCCTGGAGATGTACTCAAGTGGTGAAGAGGCGCCCCTGCTAAGGGTGTAGGTCGAGCAATCGGCGCGAGAGTTCAAATCTCTCCATCTCCGCCAAATAAAAACGAACTTTTGTCTACCAGATAAAAGTTCGTTTTTTCATATTTTCGGCACATTTTAAGGGATATTACAGCAAAATCATAGGAAATTAGGCGCTGCGGCGGTCAACGGGACTGTCGTAGCGAAATTTTTATGCCCGCAGCAACGACAAAAGGCACATTACTTTTCGTGGTTCTTTGCTTAAATAAAAAACAGCAAAAACATTGCGGAAGGAGGGATTTGAATATTGGTTAATAACTACGATAAAACTATAAGAAAACTATTGACAACTTGTAGTTTATATGATATAATCGTACTATAAAAAGGAGGATTACCATGATGGAGTACGAAAAAATAATTCTTGATTTGTTGATTCGAGTTAAAACTTTGGAAGAAAAAGTAGAACATCTTTCAAGCGAAAAGAATGAATGTTCAAAAAAGCAGCCGGGAATTGCTGAAATCAGAGAGTACATTACGGGAATAAAGCACAAGGCGGCAGAAGATGGACTTTCCCATATTGTCTTAAAAGCTAATGACATACACAAAGCAATGAAATTAAAAAGTCGCATGCCTGCCGTTTGTAGTGCTATGAAACAATGCATGAATACGGGAGATACTGTTTTACACGAAACCGCAAGCGGATTCTCCTCAACATTAGAAATCCAATATGCGATTTACTGAAAAATACAGAGCTATACTGATTAGTTTTGGTGATTGAAAATGTACGGACATAAATATTCTTCAAAAAAAGAGAAATGGGTAAGTAATGGTTGTGGCGGTCAAGTATTAAAACGGACATATTCGTATAACCGCACTAACGATGCATTCGCGATTTCCCTTCTGTGTTTTTTATTTGCGGCACCTTTTTTTATTGCACGCAACATAAAAGAGCGGCGGCGGTTTTCAAATCATAAATCTTTTATCGAACGATTAGAAGAAAGTCAACAGCGCAGCCTTGAAAAATTACAACAAACAAGGCGAGAACTTTGGAATACTATAAAAAATAAACGTGAAAGTGAAACTGAAGATCATTGGATTAAAAAACTGAAAAGATATGGTTTTACGCCGGATGGAGTACATACAAAAACGAGAATTAATTATCAACTTAATACGGGAACGAAGGAGTTAAAAATGGATATTGATATTAAGGGTAAGTTAAAGAAATTAGAGGGAGAAACTTTTTACACTGTAACAGGCAAACCATATACATATGAATTTGTAGGTGAAAACATAATAAAACCTAACAGAGCAAATTATATGATTCATTTATCGAATTTTGAAAAAGCAATAGAAATAAATCCAACTGAATTATGTCAAATAAGAGAGGTTAGAGGCCCTTCTTACGTATTTGGAATAATAACAGATAAAAGATTTTGTTAAATGTACAGGAACGGTATTCTGATCACAATACACCTTTTTGCTGTTCTTACCTACATTCACACACCTTTTCACTGCTCTTTGCCAAAAAATTCGACAAGTTTCGACTTGTCGAATTTTTTTATCCAAGCCGCAGGCTTGGTATATCATCCGACGCAAGTCGGTATATCATCAGCCCCTTTGGGGTTGTATCTCATCACGCGACAGCGTGCATCTTCCCTGCGGCTTGATGATATACAACACTTCGTGTTGATGATATGCAATGCTTCGCATTGATGATATACACGCCTTTGGCGTGATGAGGACGCGACAGTTCAAGCCCATACGAAAACTCTTAAAAATATCTTTTTTATCGCCCTTACACAAAGATACCGAGTGTCCATTCGGACGCTCGGTATCTTTCTTTTGGCTGCGATGCCGAGCTTTGAACTCGAGCGCCGAAGGCGCAGATAATCAAGCGCAAGCGAGTCTGTGCTTGCACAAGCGAAGCGGCGAAGGTTGCTCCCGCGAGCCTTGCAACACCGTCGCAAGAAGGGCGCATAGCGCCGAAATCCACAAGGATTTCATAGCTCGCAGGGAGTAGAGTTCAAATAAAGACAGCTCTCATATAAACAAGCTCACACTTTTTTACGCCGTATCATTTTTTCGCTCATCTCATTTGTGCATAATTCACAAAAACCCAAAAGAACTACCCTTGTTTTTTGTAACCCGGCTATACTTACAAAAGCAAAATTATATGTTACCATAGTTTTGCAAATCGATTTGACAACTATGAAATTTTGATGTATAATTAAGGAGGTAAAATGAATGAAATGACAATTCTCCCAGATTTATATTTAGAAGGGGATAGTGAACGATGGAAAAATTGGCAAGCAATGTATCTTAATGCCACAACTTGTCAGGATTGCCGAGGAGAACACGGTAAAATTTTAATTTACGACAAACAATATTTGCCGTTACACTTTTCTTGCAGATGCTCCACTGTACCAATGAGAACAAAAGAGGTTGGCACAGCAACCGAAAGAGGATTTGACGGTGCTGATGCGTGGTTAATGTACCGTAACACATTGCCGGATTATTATGTGACGAAAGATATAGCCAAAGCAAGTGGGTATCGTCGAAAAAAGAACAATTTAGCAGATGTTCTCCCCGGATACATGATAGGCGGAGATGAATTTCTAAATGATAACAATAAATTACCATGTGCTCTTGGCAGAACATGGTACGAGGCAGATATTGATTATACGTACGGAAAAAGAAATCTGAAAAGAATTTTATATTCAAATGACGGATTGGTGTTTGTTAGTGAAGATCATTATCAAACATTCTATGAAATAACGAAGTGAGGTGACAAGATGGATAAATACACAGTTGATTTTTCCAAAGTTAAGTACTACATTGAAATTCATGAAGTACTAAAACGTGATTTGGATTTTCCTGACTATTATGGCGGAAACACCGACGCGTTATGGGATTGCCTTACAGATATGCTGGGCGATCCATCATATATAGAGCTTTTTGGGTTTGAGGAAGTCCAAAAAAGATATAAAAGTGAGTGGGATAGTGTTGTCAGAATTTTCAAAAAAGCTAAACATGCATACAATGATAAGTACTCAAATTCATTTATTATAGTATTGGTACATCAGGACGGAACACGAGAAGAAATAGAATAAATTCCCACCCGTCAAAAAAGCCCTTGAAATTCAAGGGCTTTTGCTTTTCACTTCCTATTTAATAATATTTTAATAGCCGCGCACTGCCAGCGCTTTGGCAAAAGGTTAAGCAGAAGAAGTCCGGGACTTCTGTGCTTTGAATATACGAGGCGGGGGCGCTTTGCCAAAGTCGCCTTGACTATCACCTTTGCGAGTGCTTCAGGCTTCATCGGCGTGCCCATAAAGCGCTTCGTTATAGAGAGAAAGTGCTTTGCCTGACGCTTATAAAGCTCGGTGGTGTCTGCAAGAGCCGCCGTCGCGTCGAGTGAGCCCTTTGCAAGCGGTGTTTCTATCGCGCCGGGGCGCACGGTCACGACGCTCTGTCCGAGGAGATTTAATTCCTGCCTGAGCGCCTGCGCGTAGCAGTCGAGTGCCGTTTTCGACAGGCTGTAAAGACCGTTAAAGGGCATCGGGTCGAGCGGCGCTACCTCACTTGTGACTATAACAACTCTTCCCTTCCTTGCAAGAAGCGGGTGGAGAGTCTTATTGACAAGCACAGCTCCGCAAAGGTTGATTTCAAGAATGCGCTTCATTTCGGCGTAGTCGCCCTCAACGAGAGAGCACATAGCGTGAACTCCCGCGGCGTTTATTATAGCGTCAATCGACACGCCAAGAGAGGAAAGTCTTTCGCCAATAGCGCCTAAGGCAGTCTCGTCGGTGACGTCGCAAACGAAGCATTCCGCCCCCGAAACTTCACACGGGTGTAGGTCTATACCGAAAACGCGGTGTCCCGAGGCAACGAAAAGCTCGGCTGTCGCTCGTCCTATTCCCGAGGCTATGCCGGTTATGAATAGAGTTTTTTGAGAAGCTTTCATAATTTCTCCGTGAGGCTTTCCTGCCCCTTTTTGAATATCAGAGCACCTTTACTACGTACGCCGCTATTGTCTTTGCGAAATCGACGAGCTTATCACACTCGATAAACTCGTTTGGCTGATGAGCGCCGCCGGGAAGAGTGAAATCTCTGCCGCCGCCGTATGCAAAGGCACACTCGCCGCCGAATTTTCCGATAACCGAGAGGTCGGAAAGACAGGAGCCGCAAATCTCGGGGCGGTGTCCGAGCGCCTCCTCCATAGCATCGCAGAAGTCAACCACTGCCTCGGAATCGGGCTCACAGCTAACGTAGTGGAAGAATCTGGTATGCGGCTTGAAGCCGTCACCGATAAGTCCGAGAGGCAGAAGGCGCTCTGCGAGGATTTTCTCAAACATCGGGAACTCCTCGCCGTATATGTACTCACGCGTTTTGTCGGTGTAGTAGGTAAAGTGTATCTCTCCTCTGCCGAGATCCATTCCTGCATTTCCTGCACGGACGCCCATATAGCGAAGCGAGGTCTTTGGAATATTCGTATCACGGTAGAATCGGTTTTCGGAGAGTTCCTTTTCTCGACGCGCCTTGAACTCTTCCATAACCTCAAGCACGACGGGAATTCCCGATGCGGCATAGCCTGCGCTGTTTGCCGTGTCTTTCGTGTGGAAGAAGTATTTAGCCTCCTGACCGCCCGAGGCGCAGTTCCATATCTGGTTCTGTCTGCCGTCCATATTTACAACTCTTCTCGCAGGGTATTTAAGAGCCGAGGCAAGAGCACCGTGCGAGCCGCCGAACTCCTCGTCACCGTAGGCGCTGAAGAGAAGATTTCTCTTAGGTTCAAAACCCTCCTCCTTCAGAAGCTTGATTATAAATAGCCCCGTCGCAAGTGCGTACTTATCGTCGCAGGCTCCGCGTCCTAAAATTTTGCCGTCGCGTATTTCACCCGAAAGAGGCTCAAAGCTCCAGTTGTCGATATTGCCGATGGGAACGGTGTCGAGGTGTCCCATCAGCATAAGCTCGTCTATATTTTCCTTGCCCTGCCAGCGCGCAGTTACGTTGTACCTGTTCTCAAGGTCACGTCCCTCTACGTAGTCGGGGTGATTTTCAAAATCGGGCAGGTCTATAGGGCGATATAAATCACTGTCAAGTCCCAAATCGCGGCAGAGCTTGTGTACGTACTCTGCCATTTCCTTTTCGTTTCCGTGAGTGGTGAAGTTTTCGGAGTTTATCTTAACAAGCGAGCTGAGCAGCTCGAAAAGCTCCCCTTTTCTCTCGTCAATAAGCTCACATATACGTTTGATTTCCATATCTATACTTATACTCCTTTTTAATGCTTTTTCGTTTTATTATACGTCGTTATACATCGTCCTCGCGCTTTGGCCTGACCTTATAGAAGTCAAGAATGGGAATAAGAACAAGGGCAGTAAGTCCTGCGGTAAAGCCGCCGTTATAGAGAACGAAACCGCCGTGCATATCCGCCGTAACGGTGCAGATGACGGCGCTGAGCAATCCTGCAAGCGCTCCGTAGCCGAAGCCGTACTTACCTGCTATCGGGCAAAGTCCCGTAGCAAAGGCGAGGGCGTTAATATAGCTCTGCGTGGAAAGCGTCCATGCAATATTACCACCGCAAGCGAGAGAAATGACCGCTGTCGCGGCGAAGAGAAGGACGTAGCCTACGACTATGGGAAAGACGTTTTTCGGGTGCTGTCCGTCTGCGGCAAAGGTCAGAGCCGCAAACACCACGCCCGCCGTAGCCCCCGTAAAGCCGACGCCCGACGGAAGCGCGGGGAAAATTTCGGGCAGAACAAAAACGATATTGAGATAGGCAAGGATACAAAAGCCGTAAAGCGCGATATTCACCATACAAAGCGGCATACCGAACTTATCTGTGAAGTCGGTGCCGTAGCCTGTGCATTTAATAAGCTCACGGTATTCCTTCACACGTCGCCCGTTCAGGAAAAATCCGAAAAGCAGCGTTGCGCCGAAGAAAATCACGAAAAATACGTTCATAAATCCGCGGTAGGCGTACGGCAGCGCGTAATACTCCGGGTTGTTTATTATAATATCCTCGGGCGGCGCTATGCCAAGCGTGTTATACATAAAGGCATTGACGAAGATACCGAGAATACCGATAGCAAGTCCCGCCTTATAGAGATTGTAGCCTCGGTGCATAGCCGTAGTACCGGGCAGAAGCGCCGGAACGACGAAGCCTGCGGCAAGTCCGAAGAGGATAGCAAGAATTATACCTACCGCACTTACCCCCACCCCCGATGCGTTTTCAGAATAGCGGAACAGCAGCTCGCTGACAAAGGGGGCAAGCGCCGTCGCGAAAAGGGCGATATGAATATTCTCGGACACCGGTCTTCTCGTCACGAGGCAGAAGAGGATAACCCCCAAAAACGGCGGCCACATATTGAGAAAATTCAGTCCGTAAAAGCCGTGCGCGACGATAAGCATATATCCTGCGAGAACGGTGGCGTTAGCTTCGGTTCGGCTGAGATATACGGCAATATTGGCGACAAGACCGCACACCGCCGCGTTAAAGATGGTGCTTCCGAGACCGCCGAGCGCAAAGTAGTCGGTAACGAGCCTTGATGGCGAGGTCAGAATGCGAAGGAGATTTGGGAAGAAATCCCACTCCTCCGTATACCATACCGCGAAGGGCACGGAGAGAAGGAAAAAGAGGCTGACGAGCGTCGGATACAGTCGGATAAGCCGGGCGTTAGCCTCCTTCTCGGGTGTTAATATTTGCACTTTGGGGCTTGTAGTCATAAATTCCTCCGTTCGACACCGAAATCATGCCGAAAACAAGATTATTTTATCACAACTGCGTCCCCAAGTCAACAGAAACGTTGCTTTTTTCGTGCTCTCAAGGCGAGTTTTTTTAAAAAAAGCCTTCTCTATTGATTTTTGACAGAGTTTGTGGTAAAATATTAGGAGTTAGCAATTCGGAGGATATACGATGGGAAAATTTGAGGGAATGCTTATTTGCACCGACCTTGACGGCACTCTCCTGAGGCGTGACAAGACGGTGTCACCCGAAAATTTAGAGGCAATCGAGTATTTCAAGTCGGAGGGCGGATACTTTACCTTTATTACGGGAAGAATGTCCTATTACGTTTACGACCTGCCCGAGCGTGTCAGAATAAACGCCCCATTCGGCACTACGAACGGCTCGGGGCTTTACGACCACAGACAGCAAAAATACATTTGGAAGGAGCCAATCGACCGGAGCGTTATGGAGCTCGTCAGATACGTTGACGAGCGCATCTCGGACATGGGAATACAGATATGCTTCTTTGACAGGCTTTGCTTTTTACGCGAGAACGAAACGAGCTACCACTTCAGAAAAATCGTCGGCGTGCCGCGTCTTCTCTGCGATTACTCGGACGTTCGTGAGCCTATTGCAAAGGTCGTATTCGTAGACGCCAGAGAGGAAAATCTCATGCGCGCAAAGGCGCTTATTGAGGAATGTCCGCTATACTCCAAATTCGACTACACGCGCTCGGAGAAGTCGCTCTACGAGGTTTTGCCAAAGGGCACCGAAAAGGGCGCGGTGCTTCCCCGCCTTGCCGAGCATCTCGGTATAGATATGAGCCGCACGGTTGCCATCGGTGACTACGACAACGATATTTCAATGCTGAAGGCGGCAGGTGTCGGCGTCGCAGTTGCTAACGCTACCCCGGGAGCAAAGGCGGCGGCGGACATTATCACCGTTTCAAACGAGGAGCACGCCATAGCGAAAATCATCTCGGATATAGAAAACCGAAAAATAAAAATCTGAATTCGAGTACAAATAAGCAGTTTTTAGTGACGGAGTAAAAATGTCAGACAAAGTAAAAATAGGAGTTCTCGGTGCGGGAACATGGGGAGTTGCACTTGCAAGAATGCTCTCGCGCGCAGGAAACGGCGTTACCGTTTGGTCGGCTGTCGATGCGGAAATCGATACGCTCGCGTCTACGAATATGCACCCCAATTTCCCGGGCGTGCCTCTCCCCTGCGAGATAAGCTATACGAAGAATATATCAGACGCCTGTCTTGGAATGGACGTTATTCTGCTTGCCGTTCCCTCGGTATTCGTCAGAGCGGTGGCAAGAGTCGCAGCTCCCTATGTCTCAGGCGGTCAGATTATCGTTGACGTTGCCAAGGGTATTGAAGAGGAAACGCTATACACTATGACCGAGATTATTGCCGACGAGATTAAAAATCCTGCGGTGAAGCTCGTCGCTCTTTCGGGCCCGACGCACGCCGAGGAGGTAATACGCGACCTCCCGACGACGATAGTATCGGCAAGTGAGGACGATGCTGCGGCTCGGACTGTGCAAGAGATATTCACGACCGGCTGTATGCGTGTTTATACCAACGCCGACGTGCGCGGAGTTGAGCTTTGCGGCGCTCTCAAGAACGTCATAGCTCTTGCATCGGGAATTGCCACGGGACTTGGCTGCGGAGATAACGCAAGGGCGGCTCTCATAACGCGCGGAATTGCCGAGATTTCAAGGCTCGGAAGCGCTATGGGCTGTAAGGAGCAGACCTTCGGCGGTCTTGCGGGTATCGGTGATTTGATAGTTACCGCGACCAGCATGCACAGCCGAAACAACAGATGCGGAATCTTGATAGGACAGGGCGTTTCCGTCGGGGACGCAATAGCCGAGGTCGGTATGGTCGTCGAGGGCATCAATGCCCTGCCCGCCGCAATTAGCCTCGCTAAAAAATATGGCGTTGAAATGCCCATAATAGAGACCGTCGATGCCGTCGTATCCGGCAGGGTCGGAGTTTCTAAGGCTATTTCTGCCCTGATGTCGCGTGAGCTGAAGTCCGAAATCAGCGGCTCGGCATTTTCCGAAGCCTACAATTGATACTTCATTGGCAAACGCAACCGACAGGGTCGGCTCACTTGAGCCGACCCCTTTTTTTCGCAAGAGATTGTGAAAGCGGCTTGAAAGCGCACCCGGCTTGTGGTATAATAATCTCACCGGTAAATAAGAATTTGACAACAGGATGTGCAATATGGATGTAATCACACATTATGATTTGTTAATTGATGAAGATAACGACCCTTTTCGTGACCCTCCTATATTGCAAGAGTATATGTCCCAATGGGATGGGGAGCAATTTATAGAATCGTTGGAACTTACCAAGAGCAAAAAGGTTTTAGAAATTGGTATTGGTACAGGTAGAATAGCTGTTAAGGTTGCACCGTTTTGCATGACCCTTACAGGTATTGATATTTCTCCCAAAACCATTGAGCGAGCAAAAGAAAACTTAAAAGAGCAGGCAAACATTTCATTTGTCTGTGATGATTTCCTCAATTATCAGTTTGGCGCGACATTCGATGTTATATATTCATCTCTCACAATGATGCATTTTAGACACAAAAAGCAGGTTATTACCAAGGTTGATACATTGCTAAACAAGGGTGGCATTTTTTGTTTATCCATAGATAAAAATCAAAGCGAATATATTGATATGGGTACACGCAAGGTTAGAGTGTATCCCGATACACTTGAGAATACGCAATTGCTTATACAGGCAACAGCAATGTCTGTATCGATGGTATTTGAAACAGATAACGCATACATCATTGTAAGTAAAAAGTAATCAAACAAATTCCAATTTGTTGGTGAGAATATAGTGTAATTTACATAGGATTTGATATGGAATTTAATGAAAAGCTTCAAGAATTAAGAAAACAAAAAGGACTTACCCAAGAAGAGCTTGCGGCAAGTCTGTACGTATCCCGAACTGCCATTTCAAAATGGGAGTCAGGCAGAGGATATCCAAATATAGAGTCGTTAAAAGCAATTGCAAAATTCTTT
>JAZSIJ010000048.1:0-8733 GCA_045533755.1 Eubacteriales bacterium
GTATGAAGTGCGAGAAAACCTGTAAGGCGGGCGCAATTAAGGTTATAGACAATCTCGCGACGATAGATTACTCGCTTTGTACCGGCTGCGGAGAGTGTGTTTCGGTTTGTCCCGTTCACTGTATCCACGAGGGTAACTTCATCTGCGGCGCACATTTCTAATCAAAGTAAAATAAGGAGATATCGTAATGAAGACTGATTTTGCTAAACAACAACCGCGCCTTCGTTACGATATCATTCTTATTTCGGTGCTTCTGCTTGCTTCCGCCTTGTTTCTCACTGTAAATTTGCTCACGCGTGTCGAGGGAAATTACGTCACGGTTACCGATGGCGAAAATCTTGTCGCAACCTATTCGCTTGACGTGGACGGTGAATACGAGCTCGGCGGCGGCTCGAACGTTCTCGTTATTGAGGATGGCAGAGCTTACGTTACTTATGCCAACTGCCCCGGACAGCACTGCGTAAAAACGGGTAAGATTCATTACGTCGGCGAGAGCATTGTTTGCGCTTATAACAAAATTACAATAACCGTCAAGGGTAATTCTGATGACGGCGTAGATATAGTGTCGTAAGGAGGTAAGGGTGAAAACTAAAAAGCTTGCAGCTCTGGCGGTCACGGTTGCCGTTGCAATGATACTTTCCTTCGTAGAGAGCCGTATCCCGGCCTTCGTCGCTATACCGGGAGTAAAGGTCGGACTTGCCAACATCGCGGTAATCTTCGCCCTCTATGAATTCGGCTGGCGTGAGGCGGCGGTTGTATCATTTATTCGCGTATTTATGGTTGCGCTCCTTTTTGGAAGCACGGTCAGTCTCGCTTACAGCATGGCAGGCGCGGTTTTGAGCCTCGCCGTTATGATACTCCTGGGACGGCTTCGGATTTTTACCGAGGTAGCCGTCAGTGTCGTCGGAGGCATCACTCATAATATCGGTCAAATTCTAGTTGCCTTTTTGCTTCTTGAAACCGACGTAGTATTTTACTATCTGCCATTCCTCTTGATTTCGGGAATTATTGCGGGCGTTGCCGTAGGAATAGCCTCAGCGCTCCTTGTGAAAAGAATAAAAATATAAGAGATTCGTCCTTTTTTCGGCTCGAATCTCTTTTTTGTTTTTTTATTTATAATCGTCCTCAAATACGTAGGGTAAATCTATCGGAGTTGCCAGATTCTCCACAAGCTTGTCAAAGAAATGAAATGCCTTTTCGGCTTCGACAAATGCCTCGCTCAGCGTAAAGGAGCTTTTGACACCAGACTCGTCGGTCATCTCGATGGATATTGAATATAGCGGAAGACCATAGCTTGCGAGCTTTGTACTCTCCTTGACCAAAAGGCGATATTCGTAGAGCAGCCCATCTGCCTCGGCTCTCTCCACTCTTACAATTCTTTCCTTTGACTTGTTTTCGATTATCATACGCGCCTCCGTGCTTTTTTTGTTTATATTTTAGCACAAATCACAGCGGTGTGTCGTTGAGAAAAAGGGCGACGGCAAATCTTATAGCATCGATCTTATTCGACTTTATTGCAATAATTGCTCTTTAGGTGCAAAACGGCTCGGCAAAAGAGCAATACCGAGCCGTATAATGTTGTTCTGCTGCAGGTTGTCGAATAAAGTGAATTAAAAAAAGCGATAAAAATCGAAAATAAAGTAAAAATAAGGCTTTTTGAAGGGTTAATCGCAAGATTTGCAATCAACAAGCTCTACCGTAGCAAGTGTATTAATCTGTCCGTCGCTTCTCACCGTTTTGAAGTAATATATGCCGTCCTCGTAGGCTCTGTATACCGTCAGCCGCTCTCCCATAGGAGCTTCATTCATATACTGTATCGACATCGTGCGCACGCGTTTTCCGTCAAGGTCGAGAAAATTCGCGTACATATCGGGGTAGTGGGTGTTGTTCATGTGTCTGTTCTGGTCGGTATCTGCGTAGTTTACCGTGTATGTGCCGACGTCGGTGGCATTACTTGGCATAATTATGCGGTCGAGCGCCATATCGTTTGGCGGAAGAAGGTCAAGCGCGAGGTCAAAGCTTTTGACGGGAACGAGTGCACGGCTCTCAAGGTCAACAAGCGCCCAGATTGATGCGGCTCTTCCGACCGGGACGCCGCCACGCTCAAGCCCGTAGCAACGCAGGAAGCTGAAGCCGCGGCTCTCGCAGGGGAAGGAGAAGGCCGTCAGAGTGTCATAGGCTTTTATCGGCGCGGTGAATTCCATTTTTATTTTGCTGAGAATAAACGCGCGTTTTTTCTTCTTAAGTTCATCGTATGACAGTCCTATTCCGGTGAGCTGTGACTGTGCCGCGCTCTGTATATACTTCATAAGCGACGACGTCTTACAAATTCCGTTATAATCGAGGTCGTGTACGTCAACCGTGAGGTTATATCTGAAATCGGGCATATCCATTCCTTTCGGTGAAATTCTGATTCCTCTATATTTTAATACTTTTTTCCGCGTTTGTCAAAGCTTTTTGGTCAAATATTTTGTAAATATTTTCTTGACAAGAGGAGCACTATATGCTAGAATAAAGAAAAAACGGGAGAATACAATGACCGACGTAACTAAGGAAAATTTCAAAGAAGAGGTAGAGCTGTGTGACCGCCTTGCCGTTATAGACCTTTATGCCGACTGGTGCGGACCCTGCAGACTGCTCGCACCCGTGATAGAGGAGCTTGAGCGCGAATACCCCGATGTGAAATTCTGCAGGATAAACGTGGACGAAGAGCCCGAGCTCACCGCCGCCTTCAAGGTAGAGAGTATTCCGATGGTCGCGCTCGTGAAGGATAACACCTTCCTCGATTTTTCGTTGGGATACGTTGCAAAGGACACCCTTGTGCGCCTTATCAAAAGCAATAAATAGACCGTTTACCCTCCTTTTCGGAGGGGTTTTTCTTATGTATGACGCTTTTATACCGCAAAATTTGCGTTTTTCATGCTGGTAGCTGTCAGATGCAGGGGGCTTTTGATGTGGGCTATCAGAGAGAGTCGGATTATGCGTTATTTTAATATTGCAGAGCCGCCCATACGGTGATATAATAGCCTAAAAACAAGTTTTGGAGCGCAAAATGAAAAGAAATTTCAGGCTGTTTTCGGCTATTATGCTACTTATCATCGTTGCTTTGGCACTTTGTATATTTTCCTTTGCAGATGAGAGGGAGATTACAGAGCTCTCACCGCCGAACTTTAAGATTTCCTCCCATGAGTTTTTCTATGACGGCGAGCAAAAGACGGTGGGCTTTGACCTTCTTTCTCACCCCGAGCTTGAGCGCGGAAGCCTTGCGCTTGAATGGTACAGAGACGGAGAGCTCGTCAGCGTTTCGCGAAGCGGTGTTTCGGTGCGGGAGGTGTCGGATTCGGGCATATATACCTGTAAAATTACCTTCACCCTAGACGGTGAGAGCGTTGTCACCGAGACAGAGCCCTTTGAAATAAAAATAAACAAGGCAGAGCTCGATATACCGACCATTGAGCCGAAGGGCTATACGGGAATGCCTCAGCTTCCGGCGATATATTCTACTTCGCTTTACAGCGTCCTGCGCGAGCCTCATACAGATGCGGGAGAATACGCCGTCACTCTCACGCTCACGGACAGTGATAATTACAAATGGAAGGAAACCGAGGAGCCGTCAGTTAGAGTCCCCTTCATAATAGAGCCTGCCGCGAATTTTTGGGTGGACACACCTCGCGTGCTCGATTTTTATGCGGGAGAAAAGCCGCGCACGGTTGCTAAATCAGCCTTCGGCGAGGTTGTTTTACTTTATTCAGATACCGTGGACGGGAGATATACGACAGAGCCGCCACTAAGAGCCGGCAAATATTATTTTATTGCCATGGTAAACGGAACCGAGAACTATACGTCTGTTAGAAGCACTCCAAGCAGCTTTTACGTAATTGAGGACGTGCCGACGGGGATAAAGATAGATACTCTGCCGAGCAAAACCGAGTACATTGCATTTGAAAAGTTCTGTGCCGATGGAATAAGCGCAAAGGTGACGTTTGCCTCGGGACGAACCGAAACTCTGCCCTCGGAGAGACTGTCGGTAGAATACCTCACCTCACCTGACTGTCTCCGGTATGGCGATGGTGCAGTTTTTATATCCTATCTTGACGTGAAGATTTTGCTTCCGCTTACCGTAGAAAAGCGAGATTATGATATGTCAGAGGTTGATTTTGGGGATTTTACGGCTGTTTACAACGGAGAGGCGCAGAGTCTGCCTCTGCCCAAGCTTCCCATAGGACTGGACGATATTCCGCTTACGATAGCGGTGGAGGGCGGCGGTATTGACGTCGGAAGATATAGCGTTACGATTTCATTTCTCTCTGACAGCAGGGATTATAATATCCCCGAGCCTATATGCGCGACGCTTGAGATAATTCCGCTTGCCGTAGACGTAGTTTGGGAGAATACAGAGTTTGTATACGACGGTGCGCCGAAGCTCCCGACGGCTTATTTCATAAACGAGCGCGGCGAGAGGGTAGAGCTTCTTGTAAGCGGTGATGGGATAAACGCCTCGGACGATAACACCGCCCAAGTGACTTATGAGAGCGCAAATTATATACTGAGGGGAGATAGCACGACTTATAGGATAAAAAAGGCGGACTACGATATGTCGGGAGCCTCTTGGATTGGCATAAAAACGGTATATGACGGGGAGGAGCACAGAGCCGAGCTTACGGGACTTCCCGAAGGGGTAACCGTCGTCGAATATATAGGCGGTGTTGGAAAAGATGCGGGAGAGTATCCTGTATCCTGCGTTTTCGACTACGACAAGCAGAATTACAATCCTCCAACACTCGACGCCTCAGTTCTTGTGATAGACAAAAAAACCGTCTCCGTGCCGAAGCCCTTTGAGGTGATATACGATGGAGATGAACACAAAATTGATATTTCTGCCTCGGAATATTATCAAGAAAACGAGTTGCTCGTGCATTCTCTCGGAAAATATTATGCCATGCTCGTCCTGCGCGACCCGGGTAATTTCATTTTTGAAAACGGCTTCGAGCGAGTAACCGTTGAGCTGTCGGTCAGACTTTCCGACACTGTAATGCTTATTATTCTCTTAAGCTCCATTTTGCTGTTTTGCGCGCTAGTTTTCCTTTTCGTTATGCTTTGTATGAGGCGTGAGCGTGTTCGCAGAATAGTCTCTGCAATACGATGCAAGGCGACTGTCGGCGAGGAAATATTGCTCCCTCCGCCAAGCAAAGGCGCAGGGCCGATAGCTCTTCTCAGCGTTGCGGCGGAGAGAGCTGACGAGCTTATCAGCGACTCTCTTGCCAAGAACCTTATAGTAAAGGATGCCGAGCCGATATATACGACTGGCAGACGAAAAAATATCATCAACGTAGACACTCTTTCGAGCGAATTCAAGGAGGGCGAGCGAGTTGATATAAACGCCCTTAAGGAAAAAAACCTCGTCCCCTACGATACAGCGTACCTAAAGGTTTTGGCGCGCGGAGTGATAGACAAGCCGCTTTTCGTATATGCCAACGACTTCAGCCTTGCCGCCGTAAAGATGATTGCCCTCACGGGAGGGGAGGCTGTGAAGGTTGTGACGATACGCAAAAAAGAGGATAAACAGGATAAAAAAGAATAAATCACTTGCAAAAAGAGCTCCTTTATGCTAAAATATTTCCATACGGAAGGCGAAATTAAATCAGCCGCTTCGTAATGGAAATGAAAGCAAAAGGAGCTTTATGCTTAAAATAATCGAACTAACCCCCGACATTGCCGTCGTGGAGAAGCCTATCGGTATGCCCTCACAGTCCGACCCTACGGGCGACGTCGATGCTATGAGTGCCCTCTCGCGTATTCTTTCGGAGATGGGCGAGGCGTCCGACCTATTTCTCGTCCACAGGCTTGACCGAGTCGTAGGCGGTCTTATGGTTTTTGCGCGTAATAAAAAATCCGCCGCAGCTCTCTCCGAGCTTTTTTCCTCGCGCGGAGCAGAGAAGACCTATCTTGCCATTACCGAGGGACGAGGCGAGGGAGGAGAGCTTTGCGACTTGATTTATAAGGACGCGGTGCGCGGAAAGGCATTTGTCACCGACAAAAAAAGAGCCGGTGTCAAGGAGGCTCGCCTCACCTACCGCCCTCTCGGAACAGCCGATACTGACGGTGGGGTCAGAACTCTTGTCGAGGTCAAGCTCGGTACGGGAAGATTTCATCAAATTAGAGTTCAGTTTGCCTCGCGAGGTTTATCACTCGTCGGCGACGGAAAATACGGGTCGCACGACAAGCGAAGCGCTACACCCGCACTCTATGCCGCTCGTCTTAGGTTTACTCTTTTTGGCAGAAAATACGAGTTTTTCTGCCTGCCCGACAGCGAGAGCTACCCCTGGTCGCTATTTGACCTAAAGGAGATTTTGAAATGACCGAAAAGCTATATTATAAGGACGCCTATATTAAGGAATTTACCGCTACCGTGCTTTCCTCTGAGAGCACCGAGGGGGGCTTCGAGGTGACGCTTGACAGAACCGCCTTTTTCCCCGAGGAGGGCGGACAGTACGCAGACCGAGGCTGCATAGGTAGCTCTCGCGTTTTAGATGCTCACGAAAGAGAGGGAGTTATATATCACCTCACAGATGCACCCCTGAAGGTCGGTGAGCGCGTCTCTTGCAGGCTCGACTTTGACGAGCGCTACGAGAAAATGCAGTGCCATACGGCAGAGCATATCCTCTCGGGAATCATACATAAAAAGCACGGGCTCGATAACGTAGGATTTCATCTCGGAGAGGATTACGTCACGATGGATGTTTCGGGCGTTCTTTCAAGAGCCGAGCTTGACGAGGTGGAGCGAGAGGCAAACGAGGCGGTCTTCGCGAACGTCGAAATAACCTCTGCTTTTCCGAGCGCGGAGGAGCTTTCTGCCTTGAATTATCGCTCGAAGCTTGATATAACCGAGAACGTCAGAATAGTTAATATAGGTGAATACGACTCCTGCGCCTGTTGTGCTCCGCACGTTGCGAGAAGCGGCGAGTGTGGACTTATCAAAATACTCGACTTTGAAAAGCTTCGCGGCGGTGTTCGCCTCTTTATCACTGCCGGAAGACGTGCGCTTTCAGATTATCGCTCGCTGTTTTCCTCGGCGTCGGAAATATCTCGTCTTCTCTCTGTTCCGAGAGGGGAGATAGCCGACGGAGTGCGTAAGCTTCTGTCCGACCTTGAAGCCGAGCGCATCGCCTTCAAAAATTACAGGCTCTCGCTAATTAAGGAGCGCGCGTCGAAGCTCGAAAAACGCGAGGGAAACGCCGTCGTAACGCTTGACGGAGCATCTGCCGAGGAGCTTCGCATCTTTGCCCTAGAGGCGCTTTCTCGCGCCCGAGGAATGACAGTCGCGCTATCTCCCGACGGCTCTGCCGTGAAATATGCCATAGCCTCGGAGACGGTTGACCTTAAACCCTTGATAAAGGACGCCAACACCGCACTTTCGGGAAAAGGCGGCGGAAGCTCTTCTATGGTACAAGGGTCGTTTGCCGCTGACATCGAGAGAATCGAAGAATATTTCAAAAATAAATAAAAAGTGAAGAGGAAAAACCTCTTCACTATTCACTGTGATTTATTCATCAACCTTGAGATTGAGCACGAGGCTCGCTCTCGTCGGCTTTAATTGTGTGAGCTTTACTCCAGCCGCATCAAGCATTCTGCGCGAGGCTATCGTCGATGGCGTGTTCTTGTACTTGTCCGAAAGGTAAATTACCTCGCTTACCCCCGCCTGAATTATTGCCTTTGCACACTCGTTGCAGGGAAAAAGTCCGACGTAGAGCGTCGAGCCCGCAAGGCTCTTGCCACGCGAGTTAAGTATCGCGTTCAGCTCGGCGTGAACGACGAATTGATACTTCGTGTCGCCCTTTGCCTCATCTCTGTTCCAGGGGAAATCGTCGTCGGAGCACCCGTGAGGAAAGCCGTTGTAGCCGGTTGAAAGTATTCTGTTCTGCTCGTCAACTATGCAAGCACCGACCTGTGTGTTCGGGTCCTTCGAGCGCTCTGCCGCGAGAAGAGCAACCCCCATAAAATATTCGTCCCAGCTTATGTAGTCCTGTCTTTTATCCGACATATCGACTCTCCGTTCTGCCATAAATTTACTTCTACCCGTTATTCTAGCATAAATAGGGCGCTGTGTCAACAATATCTGCCAAAAAGGAGCGAAAAAATGAGTAAAGAATACGAAAACTGTATCCTATGCGGCAGAGCCTGCGGAAAAAACAGAGCGGCAGGTGAGCTCGGATATTGCAAAATGGGTGCTGTGCCGACCGTTGCTAGAGCCTCACTTCACGAGTGGGAAGAGCCCTGCATATCGGGCACGCGCGGCTCGGGGACTGTATTTTTCTCTGGCTGCTCGCTCGGCTGTATCTTCTGCCAGAACCGCGAAATATCGGGCGGTAAGGTAGGACGCGAGGTAAGCGAGGAGCGCCTTGCCGAGATTATGCTGGAGCTCGAGGCTCGTGGCGCGCATAACGTAAATTTCGTCACGCCGACGCATTTTGCGCCGAGTGTCAAAGCCTCGGTAAAAATCGCTCGCGCGAGAGGCCTTTCGCTCCCCATAGTCTACAATACCTCGTCCTATGACACGGTTGATACGCTTCGTATGCTCGAGGGGACGGTGGACGTCTATCTCGCCGATTACAAGTATCACCTTCCAAAAACTGCGAAGGCGCTCTCTAACGCCGAAAATTACCCCGAAATTGCAAGAGCCGCCATAGCCGAAATGGCGAGGCAGAAGCCAAAGCCCGTAATAGAGGACGGCAT